>JBQCFR010000394.1:0-9783 GCA_051958885.1 Tsuneonella sp. | reverse complement strand
CGCTGATAATTCTTAGCCAGCCTGTATCGTCACCCCGGGCTTGACCCGGGGTCCCGCTTCCTTCTCGCGGCGGGCCAGGAAAAGCGGGATCCCGGATCAAGTCCGGGATGACGAGAATTGAGAGCACCGCGTTGACTATCCCCGCCGAAAGGCTCGTGCAAATCCTTCACCGCTTCGCCGAACTCGAAGCGCGGCTGGCCTCGGGCACGCTCGAAGGGGCGGAGTTCGTCGCCGCCAGCCGTGATTATGCCGAGCTCGAACCGGTCGCGCGGACGGCGGAGGCGGTGCGGACGATGCGCGGGGAGCTGGCCGAGCTCGAAGCGCTCGACGATGCCGATCCCGATATGCGCGCGCTGGCCGAAGAAGAGGTCATGCGCCTGCGCAACGCCCTGCCCGAGGCCGAGCGCGCGCTTTCAATCGCGATGCTGCCGCGCGATTCCGCCGACGCGCGCCCCGCGATGCTGGAAATCCGCGCTGGCACTGGCGGCGACGAGGCGGCGCTGTTCGCCGCGGATCTCTACCGCATGTACGAACGCTACGCCGCCGAGCAGGGCTGGCGGGTCGAGCCGGTGAGCCTCAACGCGAGCGACATCGGCGGCTTCAAGGAGATCGTGGCGAACGTCGCCGGCTCGGGCGTGTTCGCCAAGCTCAAGTTCGAAAGCGGGGTGCACCGTGTCCAGCGCGTGCCGGTGACCGAAAGCGGCGGGCGCATCCACACCTCCGCGGCGACGGTCGCCGTGCTGCCCGAGCCCGACGAGGTCGACGTCGAGATCGAGGACAAGGACCTCAAAATCGACATCTACCGCGCGAGCGGCGCGGGCGGGCAGCACGTCAACACCACCGACAGCGCGGTGCGCCTGACTCACCTGCCGACCGGCCTCGTGGTGATCCAGCAGGACGAGCGCAGCCAGCACAAGAATCGCGCCAAGGCGATGCAGGTGCTGCGCACGCGGCTCTACGACTTGCGGCGCAGCGAGGCGCACGGGGCGGAAGCCGAGGCGAGGAAGGCGATGGTCGGCAGCGGCGACCGCTCCGAACGCATCCGCACCTACAACTTCCCGCAAGGGCGCGTCACCGACCACCGGATCGGGCTGACGCTGCACAAGCTCGACGAAGTGCTCGCCGGGCCAGGCCTGGCGGAGCTGGTCGATGCACTCACAGCCGAGGACGAGGCCAAGCGGCTGGCGGCGCTGGGGGAATAAGTGACCGTGGCGCAGCGTCCTTCGACAAGCTCAGGACAAGCGGACGTGAGACGGCATTATCTCCCCTTGATCCGTTCGTGCTGAGCTTGTCGAAGCACGCTTCCCTCACCGTCGCCGAAGCACTCCGTGTCGCCACCGAGCGGTTATTCGCGGCCTCCGACACCGCGCGGCTCGATGCCGAAGTGCTGATGGCCCATGCACTGGGCGTCTCCCGGGCGGCGATGTTGCTGCGCCATATGCGCGACGCCGCTCCGGCCACCTTCGCCCTATTTGTCGAGCGGCGCGCGAGCCACGAGCCGGTGGCTTACATCGTCGAGGAGCAGGAGTTCTACGGCCGTACCTTTCGCGTCTCGCCAGCGGTCCTGATCCCGCGCAGCGACAGCGAGGCCACGGTCGCTGCGGCGCTCGAAGCCGCGCCCGACGCCCGCCGCGTGCTCGATTGCGGGACCGGCTCGGGCGCCTTGCTGTTGACCATCCTGGCAGAGCTTCCGGCAGCTACCGGAGTGGGCATAGACTGTTCACCCGAAGCGCTGGCCATTGCCGCGCAGAATGCCACGCAGCTCGGCCTCGAGCGGCGGGCGCGGCTGCAGTGTGGCGACTGGACGGCGAGCGGGTGGGCCGCTGGGCTCGGCCGGTTCGACCTCGGGGTCGCCAACCCGCCCTACGTCGAATCCGGCGCCGCGCTGGAGCCGGACGTCCGCGATCATGAGCCGGCCGGCGCGCTGTTTGCCGGGCCGGACGGACTTGCCGACTACCGCGTGCTCGTGCCGCAGCTTCCGCCGCTGCTGAGCGCGGACGGCGTTGCCGTGCTCGAAATCGGGGCGGCGCAGGCGGACGCGGTCACCGCGATCGCGCACGCAGCCGGGTTTCTGGCCGAACTGCGCCGCGATCTTGGGGGCCGCCCGCGCGCACTTATCCTCCGCCGGCGCTGAAAACACCCTTGGCAAACCGCCCGCCGACAGCTACCTCTAGGGCCAGGCCACCGGTTTGCGGCGCTCGTCGCCACTCGGAACGGCCTAGCTCCGACATTTGCATCCCCTTCCGGGCCCAATGCCCGCTTGGCCAAGGCAAATGGGGCACCGCGCTCCGATGGCGGACGCGGCAAGGGGTCATGCGGCCAGTTGCCGGTGATGGGTCACGCCGGGCGGCCACCTGGAAGGAAGAGAGTTTCCTTGAACAACAACAACCGTAACAATCGCCGCCGCGGCCGGGGCAATCGCCAGCAGGGCGGTGGCGGCAACCAGAACCGGATCGACAGCCGCGCGCGCGGCAACGCGCCCCAGCTGCTCGACAAGTACAAGAAGCTGGCGCAGGACGCGGCGCACAACGGCGACCGCGTGCAGGCCGAGTACTACCTCCAGTTCGCCGATCACTATTTCCGCGTGATCGCCGACAACAAGTCGCGCCAGGACGAACAGCGCGGCAAGCGCTACGACGAACGCGATGCCGGCAACGACGACGATGACGGCGACGAGGACGATTTCGACAGCCACCGCCAACAGCAGCCGCGCGGAGGCAATCGCCACGAGCGCGGCCGCAGCCGGGCTGATGACGGCGACGAGTCGGCCGCCGAGGGCGAACAGGGCACCGAGGGCAGCGAATACGAGCCCGCCGAGAACCCCTTCACCCGCGGCGCCCGTCAGCGGACCGGTGACGAAACCGGCGCCGCCAGCGGCAACCGCCGCGGCCGCGGCCGCCGCAATCGCCCCGAAGCGGGCGAGGACGACGGCACTTCCGGCCAGTTCGATGCGGCCGCCCTGCCGCCCTCGATCTCGGCCGAGGATGACGGCGGGCAGAAGCCCGCGCGCCGTCCGGCTCGCCGGCGCAAGGTGTCCGGTGACGAGGCGAGCGGCACCGAGGGCGAGGCGATAAAGGCGGTCGGCTGACCACGCCGAGTCGACGCGACATGCCGAAGGCGCGCGCCGTCTGGGGAGCCATCGCGGCCCGTCCGCGGCTTGCTGCGCTCGCCTTCGGGCTGATCGCCGCCCTGGGGTTCCCGCCGCTCGGTCTCTGGCCGCTGGCGCTGCTCGGAATGGCCGGCTTCGTGGCGGTACTCGGCGCGGCGGCCGGTTGGCGGCGCGCGGTGCTGCTCGGCTGGCTTTTCGGCCTCGCGCACTTCACCTTCGCGGACAACTGGATCGCGACGGCGTTCACGTACCAGGCGCAGATGCCTGCCGCGCTCGGATGGCTCGCAGTTCCGCTGCTGTCGGTCTATCTCGCGGTCTATCCCGCCCTCGCGGCGCTCGGCGCACACCTCCTCGCGCGCGGCCGCGCTGCGGCGCTCCCGTTCGCGTTCGCCGCCAGCTGGATCGTCGCCGAATGGCTGCGCAGCTGGGTGTTCACCGGCTACGCGTGGGACCCTTTCGGGCTGGCCCTGCTTGGGCCGTGGGACCGGCCCGGCCTCGCTGCGCTGCTGCCGTGGCTCGGGACCTATGCGCTCTCCGGCCTCGCCGCGCTCGTCAGCGGCGGGGTCGCGCTGCTTGTGGCGCGCCGGGCATGGCTTCGACTGGCCCTGCTCGCGGCCTTGCTCGCGGTTGGCATGTATCTGCCGGCCGGTCCCGGGCGTGAGGGGACGCTGGCCTACACGCTCGTGCAGCCTGACATCCGCCAGGAGCAGCTCGACGAGCCGCAGTTTTACGAAAGCCACTTCCAGCGCCTCGCTGCCCTCACCGCGCCTCGCAAGGACGGCGGACGGCGGGTCGTGCTGTGGCCCGAATCGGGCGTGCCCGACTACTTGCGCAGCGGCTACCCGGCGCGTTACTACCTGGCCACGACCGCCGGCGCCGATCCCGGCTACGCCCGCTGGCGCCTCGGCAATACGATCGGGCCGGGCAGCCTGCTGCTGACTGGCGCGGTCGACCTCCAGATCGCGCACGGCGAAGCGGTCGGTGCGTACAACACGGTCACCGCGCTGCGGCCGGACGGTACCTTGGCCGGCAGCTACGCCAAGGCGCATCTCGTCCCCTACGGCGAGTACCTTGCGCTGCGCTGGCTGCTCGAGCCGCTCGGCGCGTCGCGGCTGGTCGCCGGCTCGATCGATTTCATCCCCGGTCCCGGGCCGCGCACGCTCGATCTCGGCGCCTGGGGTAAGGCGGGCATCCAGATCTGCTACGAGATCACCTTTTCGGGGCAGGTCGTCGACGCCAGGCACCGGCCCGACTACATCTTCAACCCTTCGAACGACGGATGGTTCGGCGCCTTCGGCCCGCCGCAGCATCTCGGCCAGGCGCGGATGCGCGCGATCGAGGAGGGGCTGCCGGTCATGCGCGCGACTACCACCGGGATCAGCGCGGTGATCGACTCGCGCGGCGTGGTGCGCCAGCACCTCGGCATGCACCAGGCGGGGCGGCTCGACGGCAAGATTCCTCCCGCCGCGGCCCCCACGCTGTTTTCGCGGACCGGCAATGCGCTCGCGCTTGCATGGGCGATTGTTTTGCTTGCCGTGTCGCTGCTTGCCTCACGCCGCCGTCCTCGCTAGGTCCGCACCCACACATAAAGCTTTCTTTATATCGGGAATCCAGACCCCTCATGCGCAGCGATTACCTGTTCACCTCCGAAAGCGTCTCCGAGGGCCACCCGGACAAGGTTTCCGACCAGATTTCGGACGCGATCGTCGATCTGTTCCTGTCGAAGGACCCGCAGGCGCGCGTCGCGTGCGAGACGCTGACGACGACACAGAAAGTCGTCATCGCGGGCGAGATCCGCGGGCAGGGGATCATGGACACCGAAGGCAACTGGGCTCCGGGGGTCGAGCAGGAGATCGAGGACACCGTGCGCGGCGTGGTGCGCGAGATCGGTTACGAGCAGGACGGCTTCCACTGGCAGACGCTCGACTTTTCTAACAACCTCCACCCGCAATCGGGCGACATCGCGCAAGGCGTTGATGCCGGTGAAAACAAGGACGAAGGGGCGGGCGACCAGGGCATCATGTTCGGGTTCGCCTGCGACGAGACGCCCGACCTGATGCCCGCGACGCTCGACTACAGTCACAAGATCCTGCAGCGCATGGCCGCCGACCGCCACTCGGGCAAGGCGCCGTTTCTCGAGCCCGACACCAAGAGCCAGGTCACGCTGCGCTTCCGCGACGGCAAGCCGGTGGCGGCGACCGCGATCGTGGTGTCGACCCAGCACGCCAAGGGCTACGACCAGGGCGCGCAGGAGACCGAGCTGCACAACGACGTGAAGAGCGTCGTCGAGGACGTGCTTCCGCGCGAGCTGCTGACCAACGAGACCGTCTATCACATCAACCCCACCGGCAGCTTCGAGATCGGCGGGCCGGACGGCGACGCCGGGCTGACGGGGCGCAAGATCATCGTCGATACGTACGGCGGCGCGGCCCCGCACGGCGGCGGCGCGTTCAGCGGCAAGGACCCGACCAAGGTCGACCGTTCGGCCGCTTACGTCACCCGCTATCTCGCCAAGAACGTCGTCGCAGCCGGGCTCGCGCGGCGCTGCACCATCCAGGTCGCCTACGCGATCGGCGTGTCGCAACCGTTGTCGCTCTATGTCGACACTCACGGCACCGGCACCGTGTCCGACGAGAAGCTGGAGCAGGCGATCACCGAGGTCGCGGCTAAGAGGCTCGGCGGATTGACGCCGCGCGGCATTCGCGAAGGGCTCGGGCTCAACAAGCCGATCTACCGCCAGACCGCCGCCTACGGGCACTTCGGCCGTTCGCCCAGCGGCGATGCGTTTCCTTGGGAAAAGACCGACCTGGTCGCCGACCTGAAGGCCGCGGCCGCCTAGTCGAAACCGTCGTCGAGCAGGTGCTGGTGCTCGCCGTGACGCGGTGAGGCGCGGCCGAGCGCGAGTTCGGCCTCCGAGAACACGAACGGGCTGCGCACCGAAGGGATGCCGCCGGGCAGTTCGATCTGCATCCCGCGCGCGCGGACCTGCGGATCGGCGAAGACCTCCTCGAGCGTGTTGATTGGCCCGGTCGGCACGCCTGCCGCTTCGCACGCGGCATGAATCTCCGCCTTGGTGAAGCGTTCGAGCTCGCGCCCGATCTCGCCGTTCATCCAGTCGCGGTGCTCGATCCGGCCGGCGCTGGTCTGCAGCCGGGGGTCTTCGGCGAGATCATCGCGGCCGATCAGCCGCGCGAGCTTTCTGAACTGCTCGTCATTGCCTGTCGCGAGGATAAAGTGACCGTCGGCCAGCGCATAGACCTGGTACGGTGCGACCTGCGCGTGGGCGTTGCCCATCCGCGGCGGGTTATGCCCGGTGGTGAGATAGGTCATCGCCTGGTTGGCGAGCAGTCCGACCGAGCAGTCGAGCAGCGCCATGTCGATGTGCTGGCCCTTGCCGGTGCGCTCGCGCATCAGCAGCGCCGCCTGGACTGCGATGGTCGACCACAGCCCGCAGGTCAGGTCCGAAATCGACACACCCATCTTCTGCGGCATGCCGCCGGGCTCCCCGGTCAGGCTCATGAACCCGCTCATGCCCTGGACCACGAAGTCGTAGCCGGGCAGCGGCGCATAGGGCCCGTTCTGCCCGAAGCCGGTGATCGAACAGTAGACGAGCGCCGGGTTGGCCGCGGCGAGCGTAGGATAATCAAGTCCGAATCTCGCGAGCGTGCCGAGCTTGTAGTTCTCGAGCACCACGTCGGCCTGCCCGCAGAGCGCCTTCACGCGCGCGAGATCGGCGGCATCGCGAAAGTCGGCGACCACCCCGCGCTTGCCGCGGTTGCACGCGTGGTAATAGGCCGACTCGGTCACGCCGTCCTCCCGCTCGATCCACGGCGGCCCCCATTTGCGGGTGTCGTCGCCTTGCGGGCTTTCAACCTTGATCACGTCGGCGCCGAGGTCGGCCAGGGCCTGACCCACCCACGGGCCGGCGAGCACGCGCGCGAGTTCGACCACCTTGAGGCCGGCAAGCGGCGTGTTCGCTGTCGTCAAATCCGTCCCTCTCGCACCTTCGCCAGGTCCTCGGCCACGGTGCGGGCGGCCAGGAAGTAATGCGCCGAACCCCACAGGGAGAGCAGGCCAGCGCCGGCCATGGCGTAGCCGAGCGCGAGGTGCGAGCTCAGTCCGTCAGCCGTCAACGCATCGCTGAGTGTGCCCACCACCACCGGGCCGAGACCGGCGAACAGGCCCGAGACGATGTTGGTGAGCGCATTGGCCGTCGCCCGCATGCGCGGGTGCATCATGTTCTGCACCGTGCCCACGGTCACGCCCAGATAGGTGAATTGCAGCACCGTCGCCGCCATCGTGAAGACGGTGAAAGCGGTAATGTTCTCGCTCGTCATCGCGAGCACATAGAACGGGCCTGCCACCGCCAGCGACACCGCCGGCACCAGCGCGTAAGAGGAGGGCAACCGCGGGGCGAGCCGGTCTGCCAGAAAGCCGCCGGCGATCACCGCGACCGCCGCCGGGAAGCTCGAGATCAGCGCCGTCGTAAGACCTGCCTCGCCAACCGGCAGGCCGAATCGACGCGTAAGCAGCGCCGACAGGAACGCGATCAGCCCAAATCCCACCATCGAGCCGAGGCCCGAGCCGATCACGAGGTGACGTGCGCTGCGCAGTTCGACGAAGCGCCGGACGACCGCGCCGATGGGCGGCACCGCATCGTCGGTCACCGTATCGTGCGCGCCGCGCGCGGGCTCGGCCAGGAACAGCCAGACCAGCGCGGCGAACAGCAGCCCCGGCAGGCCGGTCACGATGAACGCCCAGCGCCAGCCCCAGAACTGCGCGACGAACCCGCCCCCCGCCAATCCGATGAAAGAGCCCAGCGGCGCGGCAAGAAGCAGCACCGACATCGCACTGGCGCGGCGCCAGGGCGGAAAGTAGTCCGCAATTAGCGACTGGTTCGCGGGCAGGCCGATGGCTTCTCCCACGCCCACCGCGATGCGCGCGGCGAGCAGCTGGTACCAGCTCTGCACCAGCCCGCAGCCCGCCGCGGCGAGCGACCATAGCAGGGTGCCGAGCGCGGTGAAGCTGAGCCGCCGCCGGCTTTCGGCGAGCCGCGCGACGGCAACCCCGAGCAGGAGGTTGAGCGCCGAGTAGGCGAAATTGAGGATGCCGATCTGCGCATCGGACAGACCGAACTCGTGCTTGAGCGGCTCCACGAGTGCGTTGACGACGATCCGGTCGATGAACCCGACGGTGCCGATCAGGGTGATGATGGTCAGCGCCAGCGCGGGCGAGTGGCGGCGCAGGCGCGTCATGCAGCGTTGCTAACCCGCGGTTACGCCCACGGCAAGCTCAGGCGTAGGCGAGCGGGTCTTCGTCGGGCCAGTGGTCGAGCCGGGGGGTGTTGCGGCGCACGAACACCGCCGGCAGCTTCACCAGCATCAGCGTCTTGTGGATCCAGTAGTCGGCCCACCGTTCGCGCCAGCGCGCCTTGCGCCGGCCGTGCCGGTCCAACCAGCGTTCGTAAGGCTGGTAGTGGTCGGGCTCGTCCTTCTCCACCACCTCGAAGATGCGCTTCAGACCCTTGTCGCTGCGGACGTGGCGGTTGGTCAGCAACACTTCCACCTGCCGCATGCCGCGCTGTTCGGTGAGCATGATCACCCGGCACAGCTTCTCGAACTCGGCGCCGTCGGCGATGATCGCCTGGGTATCGAGATCGTCGATCGTGCAGCCGAATACCCGCTCGATGAAGTGGTCGATGTGGCCGCAGGTGCGATCGACCTTCAGCGGCATCGTTCCGCGCAGCTCGAACCAGCGGCGGAACATCCGGTAATGCTTGTGCTCGTCCGCGCGGTGCTTTTCGACCTCGGCGATGAACTCGGGCTGGTCGGCGCAGCGCGCGCGCGCCGCTTCGAGCACCCTGTCGAGCGAGGTGTACCCGCGATGCTCGTTGTAGATGTAGATCGACGCGAGGACGTCGAGGAACCGCGCCCGGAAGGCGTGCATCGGATTCATGGGCGCGCGCTTTCGTCGAGTTGGTGAAAACGCGCCACCCGCGGCTTATTTCCCGCGCCCGCTCATTCGCCGAGCGAGCCGACCAGCGCGCCGACCGCCTCGGCGAACTCCTCGCGGAAGTCCTGCACCACGCCGCGCGCCGGACGCACCTGCTCGACCAGGCCGACGCCCTGGCCGACGAAGTAGCTGACGAGCTCGCGCGCCTGCGCGTTGCCGGCTTCGGCCGCGCGCTCGATGCGGTGAAATGCCGGCTCGGACACCATGCCCATCAGCGGCATCGGCAGCGTGCCCGGGCCACCGGGCGCTTCCCACGCTTCGTGCCAGGCGGTCTTGAGCTGGCGCGCCGGCTTGCCGGTGCGGCTGCGCGAGCGGACGGTGTCGCGGCTGCGCGCGGCGACCATCTTCTCGCGAAACGCCTCGCTGGTCTCGCTTTCGGGTGTGGCGAGCCAGACTGAGCCGGTCCACGCCCCTTGCGCGCCGGCGGCCATCATTGCCGCCATCTGCGCGCCGGTCATGATCCCGCCCGCAGCGAGCACCGGGGTGTCGTAGCCGGCCCTGGACAGCGCGCGGACGACCTCGGGAATCAGCACCAGCGTCGAGACTTCGCCGCAGTGGCCGCCGGCCTCGCCGCCTTGCGCCACGATGATGTCGACGCCCGCTTCGGCCTGCCTTAGCGCGTGTTCCTTGGCCCCGACCAGCGCAGCGACCGGCACACCGCG
>JBQCFR010000393.1:0-10583 GCA_051958885.1 Tsuneonella sp. | reverse complement strand
TGATCATCGGCACGATCATGCTGATCGTCTGCCTCGTGCGCAGCTACAAGGGCCACTTCACGCCGCGCCAGCACTTCGGTTTCGAAGCGGCGGCGTGGTACTGGCACTTCGTCGACGTGGTGTGGCTGTTCCTGTTCGGCGTCATCTATGTCTGGGGCGGCTGGGGCGCCGTTTACGCGTAAGCCGTGCCGCCAGGCGATCTGCCGCTGAAGGGGCAGTCCGGGATCGCCCAGGCTGCCCTTTTCGGTCTCTGCCCGCGGTGCGGGGCGCGCACGCTGTTCGCCGGGTGGGTCAAGTTCGCGCCGCGATGCCGAGCCTGCGGCCTCGACTTCGACCGGTTCAACGTGGGCGACGGGCCGGCGGCCTTGCTCATCCTTGTGATCGGCGCGCTGATCGCCGGGCTCGCGATATGGCTCCAGCTCGCGGCGGAGCCGCCGTTCTGGGTCCACGTCCTGCTGTGGGTCCCGCTCACCACGCTCGCCGTCGTGCTCGGCCTGCGGGCGTCGAAGGCGGCGCTGCTGGCAAGCGAATACCGCAACAACGCGGGCGAATCGCGGCATGACTGAACGGCGGGTTCCGATACTCGCGACGCTGCTTGTCGCGCTCGCGGTCGGCACGATGATCTGGCTGGGCGTGTGGCAGCTTCACCGCAAGGCGTGGAAGGAAGGCCTGCTCGCACGTTACCACCAGGCGCAGACGATGAATTCGGATGCCGCCTGGCCCGGCGGCGACGAGAAGGCGGCCGAGCTCGTGCTGTTCCGCCACACCGCGCTCGATTGCGTACGGGTGCTCGGGATCGACGCGATGGCCGGGCATGACGTGCACGGCGACACCGGCTGGTCGCACGTTGCGCGCTGCACCACCGCGCAAGGGCAGCCGGCCAGGGTCGCGCTCGGCTGGTCGAAGGACCCGGCCTCGCCGAGGTGGCGCGGCGGGCCGGTCACCGGGATCATCGCACCCGGTCCGAAGCTGATCGCCGCACCGCCCCAGGCCGGCCTCGCGCAGCTCGCGCCGCCGGATCCGAACGACATCCCCAACAATCACTTCGCCTACGCCGTGCAGTGGTTCCTGTTCGCCGGGGTCGCGCTGGTGATCTACGCGCTTGCGCTCAGGAAGCGCTGGCGCGGGTGAGGGTCACTTGTAGAGACCATCGCGCAAGACGATGCCGTGTTCGAGCCAGACCTTCATCGCCAAGAGCATCCCCGTCCAGCCTTCGCAGTTCTGATACGATCCGCGCAGCGCGCCGGGCGTGTCGCGCCAGCCGTCTTCGACGATCTCGACGAGCGTGCGCCCGTCGCCCGTCGGCTTGAACAGCATCGTCACCGTGGTCTTGTAATCGGTCGCAATGTGCGCCGCGCCGATCTCGCCGCTCGCCGCCTCGGAGGCGCCCCATTGGAACACGATCCTCTCGCCCGGCACGACCTCGACGATCTCGACCGGAAACGCGCCGGGAAAGTCGGCGAAGTCCCACATCACCGTGGCGCCGGTTTCCATCCGTCCCTTCGCCCCGCCGGTGGTGAAATACTGCGACAGCTCGACCGGATCGGCGACGGCTTCGAACACCTCGCTCACCGGCTTCGCGATGCGTCCCGAGACGCGGAAGTTGATCTCCATCGATGGCGCTCCTCTGCGTGCGAGGCCGGGACCATAGCACAAAGGCGCACGTTTAACCGCCGCTAGCGCCGTTTGCTTGCGGCACGCGGGCGCCGCGGCTACCCGCGCTGGCGATGCAGTACGTCTCCACCCGCGGCGAGGCTCCGGCGCTCGATTTCGAAGGCGTGACGCTCGCCGGTCTCGCGAGCGACGGCGGGCTCTACGTGCCCAGCGAATGGCCGCGCTTCGCGGCTGACGAGATCGCGGCGATGCGCGGCCTCCCTTACGCGCAGCTTGCGGCACGGGTGATGCAGCCGTTCGTCGGGGGCAGCCTCTCACCCGAGCGCCTGCTGGAGTTGTGCGAGCAGGCTTACGGCCGCTTCGCGCATGCCGCGGTGACGCCGTTGGTGCAGCTCGACGAGCGGGGCTGGCTGCTCGAGCTGTTCCACGGTCCCACGCTGGCGTTCAAGGACGTGGCGCTGCAGCTGCTCGGGCTCTTGTTCGAGGAGTTCCTCGCGCGCGGCAACGGCCACCTGACGATCGTCGGCGCGACCAGCGGCGACACCGGCAGCGCGGCGATCGACGCGGTCGCCGGGCGCGAGGGCGTCGACGTGTTCATGCTCCACCCCAAGGGCCGGGTGAGCGACGTTCAGCGCCGCCAGATGACCACGGTGCGCGCGCCCAACGTGCACAACATCGCGGTCGAGGACTCCAGCTTCGACGATGCGCAGGCGATGGTGAAGCGCATGTTCGCCGATCCGGCGCTGACTGGCCGGTTCCGCATCTCCGCGGTCAATTCGATCAACTGGGCGCGGCTGATGGCGCAAGTGGTGTATTACTTCGCCGCCGCGCTGCAGCTCGGCGCGCCCGAGCGCAAGGTTGCCTTCGCAGTCCCGACCGGCAACTTCGGCGACGTGTTCGCCGGCTACGTCGCGGCACACATGGGGCTCCCGATCGAGCGGCTGATCGTCGCCACCAATGTCAATGACATCCTGCACCGGGCGCTGTCGGAAGGCGACTATTCCGCCGGCACGGTGACGCCGACCGCCGCGCCGTCGATGGACATCCAGGTCAGTTCCAACTTCGAGCGGCTGCTGTTCGATCTCGGCGGCCGCGACGCCCCCGCGCTCGCCGCGCAGATGCGCGGGTTCGAGGAGACGCGCGCGATGCGGCTGACCGATGCGCAGCAGCAGGGAGCGGCCGCCCTGTTCTCGAGCGCGCGCACGGACGCGGGCGACATGGCGCAGACGATGCGCTGGGCGTGGGAGGAGAGCGGCGAGCTGATCGATCCGCACACCGCGATCGGGCTTCATGCCGCGCGCACCGCCGACCTGCCGGCGGAGGTGCCCGTGGTCACGCTCGCCACCGCGCATCCGGCGAAGTTCCGCGACGCGGTCGAGCGCGCCACCGGCATCCGCCCACCGCTGCCGACGCGCATCGGCGACCTGTTCGCGCGCGAGGAAGCGTGCACCGATCTTGCCGGCGATTACCAGACGGTGCGCGACTGGATCGCCGCGCGCGCCACGCCGTCGAACTGATGGCGGAGCTGCAAGAGCAGCCCGTGATCCTCGCCGGTGAGGGCTGGGCCGACTACGCACTGCTCGACAGCGGCGATGGCCGCAAGTTCGAACGCTACGGCCGCTACCGCTTCATCCGCCCCGAACCCCAGGCGATGTGGCGCCCGCGCTTGCCCGAGTGGGATGCCGACGGCGAATTCATCCCCGGCAGCGACGAGGACGGCGGCGGCCGCTGGCATTTCGCGAGGCCGGTGCCCGCCGAGGGCTGGCCGCTCGCATGGAACGAGGTGCGCTTCACCGCGCAGTGCACGCCTTTCCGCCACCTCGGTTTCTTCCCCGACATGGCGCCGGTGTGGCGATGGATGCGGGGACAGCTGGCGGGCCCCGATGCCGCCCAAACCCTCAACCTGTTCGGCTACACCGGCGTCGGCTCGCTCGCGCTCAGCAGGTGCGGGCCGGTCACGCACGTCGATGCGAGCAAGAAGTCGGTGGCGCAGGCGCGCGAGAACGCGGCGCGTTCGGGCATGGCCGATCGCCCGATCCGTTGGCTGGTCGACGATGCGGCCAAGTTCGCCGCGCGCGAGGTGCGGCGCGAGCGGCGCTATGACGGGATCATCCTCGATCCGCCCAAGTTCGGGCGCGGCCCGGGGGGCGAGACCTGGCGGCTGGAGGAGGGGCTTGCCCCGCTCGTCCACGATTGCCGCCGCCTGCTCGATGCGGATAGCCGCTTCCTGTTCCTTACAGTGTACGCGGTGCGGATGAGCAGCCTCACGCTCGCCGGCCTGCTGGCGGAGACCTTCGCCGACCTGCCCGGCACGATCGAGCACGGCGACCTCGCGGTGCGCGAGGAACCCCTTCGTTCGGCTCAGGGGGAGCAGGGCGACGGACGGCTGCTGCCCACCGCGATCTTCGCGCGCTGGTCCAATCCGCATGAGGCGGTCGCGTGAACACCGGCCGCCTCGAAGCGTTCAGCGACGGCGTGCTGGCGATCATCATCACCATCATGGTCCTCGAGCTCGCGGTCCCGCACGAGCCCTCGCTCGCGGCGCTGGCGCGGCTCTGGCCGGTGTTCTTCAGCTACGTGCTGAGCTTCATCTACGTCGGCATCTACTGGAACAATCACCATCACATGATGGCGGTGACCGAGGAGGTGAGCGGCAGCATCCTGTGGGCCAACCTCCACCTGCTATTCTGGCTCTCGCTGCTGCCGTTCGCAACGGGCTGGATGGGCGAGAACCACTTCGGCGTCTGGCCGACGATTCTCTACGGGCTCGACCTGCTGCTGTGCGCGATTGCCTACTACATTCTCGAGCGGCGGATCATCCGCGCGCAAGGGGCGGATGGCCCATTGGCCCGGGCGATCGGACGCGACCTCAAGGGTCGCCTGTCGCCGCTCATCTACCTGTCGGGGATCGTGCTCGCGTGGGTCGCCGCGCCGTGGCTCGGCCTCGCCTGCTTCGTCGCCGCGGCGGCGATGTGGGTCGTTCCCGACCGGCGAATTGAGCGGGTCGTGGTGCGAGAGCCATAGATGGACAACCACGCGGTGCGCTGCCATCGGAGGGCGCGGCGCAGCAGGAGTGCCGAATGGCCGACAGCCTGATCCTCGAAGTGGCCGACCTCGAAACCGATGTCCTCACCGGCATCTATTCGGAAGAAACCGGCAAGCCGCAGCCGCTGCGGATCAGCATAGCCGCGCGGATGAAGCCGGCGGAACGCTACGATCCGGACACGCCGCTCCATGTCTCGAAGAACTACATGGACCTGAAGTTCGCCGCGACCGGCGCACTGCCGCCGGGCCGGCACTTCAAGCTGATCGAATCGGTGGCCGAACACATCTGCCAGACACTGTTCGTGCAGGACGCGCGGATCGAGGCGGTGACGGTGAAGATCGTCAAGCTGGCGATCAGCGAGCGCGGCGAGCAGATCGGCGTGACCCTGACCCGCGAGCGGCGCTGATGGGGCAGGCGGTGCTGCGGATCGACTGGCTCCCGGCGCGCGCAATCGACGCCGCGGGCGAGTTTCACGAAAGCTGGCTCGATGAAGCGATCGGAAAGCTCGAAGAAGGCGCCGAAGCGCTGGCGATCGTCCTGCCAGGGGCCGCGTACGACCACGACGACTGGCGCCGGGCGGCGGTTCGCGATCTCGCGCGCGAATGGGCGCCGCAGCGCGTGAACATGGTGGCGGGTGACGACGAGGAGGCACTGGCGGCCACGCTAGCGTTCCTCGCAGCCGCCCCCGGCGTGACCGGACAGCTCCTGCCGACGAACCGGCGCGAGGCCCGCGATGCAGGATAGCGCGCTGATCGACCAGTTCCAGCGGCGCATAACCTACCTGCGCCTCTCGGTGACCGATCGCTGCGACCTGCGCTGCAGTTACTGCATGCCCGAGGCGATGAAGTTCCTGCCGCGCAAGGACGTGCTCACTCTCGAGGAGCTGCACCGCCTCGCGCTCGGCTTCATCGATCGAGGCATTAACAAAATTCGGATCACCGGCGGCGAACCGCTGGTGCGCCGCGACGTGGTCGACTTGTTCCAGGCGCTCGGGCGCAAGCTGGGTAACGGGCTCGACGAGCTGACCCTCACCACCAACGGCACCCAGCTGGCGCAGCACGCCGAGGCGCTCGCCAGGGCCGGGGTGCGGCGGGTCAACGTCTCGCTCGACACGCTCGACCGCGATCGCTTCGTCGCGCTGTCGCGCCGCGACCGCCTGCCGCAAGTGCTCGACGGGATCGCCGCCGCGAAGGAGGCGGGCCTCAAGGTCAAGCTCAACACCGTGGCGCTGCGGGGGACCAACGAGGACGAGATCCCCGAGCTCATCGCGTGGGCGCACGGTGAGGGGCGCGAGATCACGCTGATCGAGGTGATGCCGCTCGGCGAGATCGACGGCGAGCGGGTGGAGCAATATCTGCCGCTGACGGAAGTTCGCGAGCGGCTGGAGCGGCGCTGGACGCTGACGCCATCCTCGCATCGGAGCGGCGGCCCGGCGCGCTATTTCGACGTTGCCGAGACCGGCGGGCGGCTGGGGCTGATCACGCCGCTGACGAACAACTTCTGCGACGGCTGCAACCGTATCCGGGTAACCACCACGGGTCAGCTCTACCCGTGCCTCGGCGGCGGGGAACGGGTCGATCTGCGTGCAGCGCTGCGCTCGCCCGATCCCGCGGCGCAGCTCGCGCGGGCGCTCGATGAAGCCATGCGGATCAAGCCCGCGCGCCATGCCTTCCGCATCGACGCGCGCGGCGCGGCGCCCGCGCAGCCGCGGCACATGTCGGTCACCGGCGGGTGAAGCTGCTGTTCCTCGGCAAGCTGCGCGACATCGCTGGCACTGCCGAGCAGGAGTTGGCCACCGACCGGTCGCTAGACTGGGTCGGCGTGCTGGCAGCGCTCGAACCCGCCCTCTCGGCCGCGCTCAGCGATCCGGCGGTTCGCGTCGCGCGCAACGGCGAGCTGCTGGCGGACCGCGAACGCCTCAGCGCGCAGTCGGACGATGAACTCGCGTTCCTGCCGCCGGTAAGCGGCGGTTGAGCGATGGACATCGCGGCTCCCGCCGACGTCCGCCTGCTCGACAAGGGGTTTTCAGTCGGACAAGTGCTCGCAGCGTTCAACCGCGCGCATCCGTCGGCGGGCGCCGTCGCCAGCTTCACCGGCAAAGTGCGGCCGGGCGGGGACGTGAAGGCGCTCGAGCTCACACACTACCCGCCGCTGACGCTGCCGGGAATGGTGCAGCTCGCCGACAGGGCGGTCGCGCGGTGGGAGCTCGACGGGCTGCTCGCGTGGCACCGCGTCGGCGTGCTGCGTCCGGGTGCTCCGATCGTGCTGGTCGCAGCGGCCGCGCGGCACCGCCGGGCGGCGATCGAGGCGGTCGATTTCACGATGGATCACCTCAAGAGTGAGGCGTGGTTCTGGAAGCGCGAGCGCACTCCCGCGGGCTGGCAGTGGGTCGATCCGCGGCCGCAGGATCACGCCGACCGCGAGCGCTGGCGCTAGCGCCGCGTCAGAGCCGCCCGCGCAGTCGCGCGAGGGCGGCGTCCTCGTCTCCGATCATCGCGATGACCTGATCGCGCGCGGCGGCGATCGCATCGCGATTTTCGGCCGCGAGCGTGGCGTCGATGAACAGCGTATCCAACTCGCCGAGCGGCACCGCCGCCTTGCTGCGCGATGCGTCGAGATCGGCGAGGGCCACTTGCGCGCTGGCCCAGCTGTCGCTGCCCGTGCCGCCCGCGGCGGCGACAGCCCGCTGCGCGCCCGGCACCGCGGCGGTGAACGCGCGGTGCGCGCGAGAGGCCTGGTCGACCAGCTCGGCGAGCCGCGAGACTAGTGCGGCGCTCGGCGGCGGCGGGGCGGGTTGCGGCGGCGGCGCGGCGTCGGGTTCGAACGTGCCCTGGACCCGCTCGGCATCGCGAATCGCCAGCGACGGGTACTTGCCCGCGGTGGAGGCGCAGGCCGAGAGGCCGAGCGCCAGGATCGAGGCCAGCAACGGCGCGGCGAGCTTGCGGATCGTCATCGCCGCCGCCATAGCACGGCCCGCCGAACTCGCCAGCGCGAAGGGGCAAAAACGCGGGGTTTCGGCGTTGACTTGGCTAGGCCTTTCCCCTAACGGCACCGCTCTTTCCGAACGCCGCCCCCTCAGGCGGGTGGCCGGAACGCGCCGTCCGAAAGCCGAAGTCCGGTGGCTGGGCGGCACAGCAATTGATTGGAAGTGATACCACCATGTTCGCAGTAGTGCGCACGGGCGGCAAGCAGTACCGGGTTGCCGCCGGAGACAAGATCGCGGTCGAGAAGCTGGCGGGCGACGCCGGCGACACGATTACACTGGGCGACGTGCTCGTCGCGGGCGAGGGCGAGACCCTCGCCGATGCCGCCAAGGTCGTGGTCTCGGCCGAGATCATCGCCCAGGCGAAGAGCGAGAAGGTTGTCGTCTTCAAGAAGCGCCGCCGGCACAACTATCGCCGCAAGGCGGGTCACCGCCAGCAGATGACGTTGCTGCGGATCGTCGCGGTCGGCGATTCGAAGGCCGAAAAGAAGGCTGCTCCGAAGGCTGAGGCTGCTCCGGTCGCGACTGCTCCGGTCGAGACCTCTTCCGCTGCCGACACCGCTCCGGCCGCTGCGCCGAAGAAGGCGAGCAAGCCCAAGGCGGCGGCTCCGGCCAAGGACACCGGAACCGCCGGCGAAGGCCAGGTCGATGCGCCCGCGAAGAAGCCGGCCGCCAAGAAGGCCGCTCCGAAGACCGACAGCGAATAAAGAGTAGGACGAAACAATGGCACACAAGAAAGCAGGCGGTTCGTCCCGCAACGGCCGCGACTCCGCGGGCCGCCGTCTCGGCGTCAAGAAGTTCGGCAGCCAGGACGTAATTCCGGGCAACATTATCGTGCGTCAGCGCGGGACCAAGTTCTATCCGGGCACCGGCGTCGGGATGGGCAAGGATCACACGCTGTTCGCCCTTACCGAAGGCCGCGTGCGATTCCACACGGGCAAACTCGGCCGCAAGTACGTCTCGGTCGACATGATGGCCCAAGCCGCGGAATAAATCGGACGGACCGATAACGGGGCCGTCCACGGGATGGCCCCCGCCGGGATTCGAAAACCGGCACGAAGAGGGAGAGGGGCCACCCCTTTCCCTCTTGTCGTATCTCCCTCTCGGATCGGCGCACCGCATCGCGCCGCAACGATGCTGTCACGCGCCCGGCCTAGCGGGACGCGGGGCCTGCAAGGGAGTACGAGTGATGTTCCATCGCAGTGAGCGGCTGTTCCTGCGGCCCGCGTGGCCCGAGGACTGGGAAGCGGTCTATGGCGGGATCGCCGACGAAGGCGTGGTGATGAACCTCGCCCGCGCGCCGTGGCCCTACACGCCGCAGAACGCGCGCGAGTTCGTCTCCCGCCCGCACGATCCAAGGCATCCTGGCTACCTCATCGAGCTGCCCGGCGCGAACGGGCGCCAGGCGATCGGCTGCATCGGCCTTGCCGACCGCGGAGAGGATGTCGAGCTCGGCTACTGGATCGCGCGCCCGTGGTGGGGGCAGGGCTACGCCACCGAGGCGGGGCGCGGCGTGCTGGAGATCGCGCGGCTGCTCGGGCACCGGCGGCTCGGCGCGGCGCACTTCACCGACAATCCAGCGTCGGGGCGGGTGCTGCGCAAGCTCGGCTTCCGCCCGACGGGGCAGGTGCGCCCGCATCACAGCTGCGCCCGCGGGCACGATGCGCCGGCGGTGGAATACGCGCTCGACCTCGCCGGGGAGGATGGCGCCCCGCAGATGCGCGCGGCATAACCACCACAGGGTAGCTCTCCATCCGTTCGTATCGAGCAATGCTTCGAGCGTAGCCGAGAAGCCGTCGTCGAGATACGCGAGCGTCGCGCCAGGGTGTCTCGACGGCGGCCCGCTACGCGGGCTGATCGACACGAACGGTATGCGGAAAGTCTAGGCGTCAGGCGGTGTTCAGCAGCGCGTCCTCGAAGTCGCCTTCGTACTTCGCAATGAGGTGCCGGTCGTCCTCGTTCCACGGGTGGAAGCCGGGCAGGAAGAACGCGAGCCACGGCAGCGCGATGCGGCGCAGGAAGCCGGGCCGCACGAGCAGGTAGCTCCAGATGCGGGCCTTTACCCGCCACCCGGTGAGCCCGTCCTGCGCGAGCAGGTCGACCATGTCCTTGACCCGGTTGCCAACGAAGCGGCGGGTGACGAGCACCATCATCAGGCTCTTGACCTTCCACCGCTTCCACCGGCTCCAGTCGCGCGTCGCGTGCAGCCAGGTGTCATAGGCGACGCCCTTGTGCTCGATCTCCTCGGCCGAGTGCCAGCGCCACAGGTCGGCCAGCTCGGGCTCGGCGCCTTCGAGGTGCGCCGGGTGCGCGAGCAGCTCCTTGCCGAACATCGCGGTGAAGTGCTCGAGCGCCATCGTCGCGGCGAGGTTGAGGATCGCCGGGCGGTCCTTGGTGAGCGCAAGCATTTCGCCCACGCGCCGGTCGATGAAGCTGACGTCGTAACCCGCCGCCTCGGCGAGCTTGTTGAACACGATGTGCTCGCGGGTGTGGTTGATCTCCTGCTTCACGAAGGCGCGGATCTCGCGCTCGAGCTTGGGATCGGCGCCGTCGCGGTGCGCCTTCACGGCCTCGATGAAGAACGCCTCGCCGCGCGGGAAGGTCGCGCTCAGCGCGTTGAACCACGCGGTGGCGATCGGGTCGTCACCCAGCCACCAGCGGCGCGGCGCGAGCTCGCGCGCAAAACGCCGGTCGCGCACGACGATGTCGAGATCTGCCGGCGTCGCGGTGACGGCGGGGCTGTCGAGGTTGATCTTTGTGGGCGCGTTCATTCGCGTCGACTCCATTAACTGACAACCGTGTAAGTATGCTCTACTTACACCAGTGTCAATAAGGATTCGTCAGCGCGTTATTCCGCCGGCACCGCGTCTGCATAGGGGCTGTCGTAACGCGCGATCAGCGCCCGGTTGTCATGGTCCCAGGGATGGAAGCCCGGGAGGA
>JBQCFR010000392.1:0-16664 GCA_051958885.1 Tsuneonella sp. | reverse complement strand
TTCGGCTCGCCGCCGGCCAACTTCTCGTTCGATCAGTCGGTCTCGCTCTACGTCGACGGGGTCTACGCCGGCCGCAACCGCCAGGCCATGGCGCCGTTCTTCGACATCGCGCGGGTCGAGGTCCTGCGCGGGCCGCAGGGCGCGCTGTTCGGCAAGAACACTCCCGCGGGCGCGGTCAGCATCGTCACTGCCGGGCCGACCAAGGATTGGGAGGGCGAGGTCACCGCGCTCTATAATTTCGACCAGGAAGGCTACGACGTGCAGGGCCATGTCTCAGGCCCGATCAGCAGCACGCTGGGGATTCGCCTGGCCGGCCGTCTGCAGAACCAGGACGGCTACATCAAGAACCTCGCCACCGGCAACGAAGACCCGAAAATCGAGAACCAGCTGATCCGCCTCACCGCTCGGTGGGAGCCGACCAGCACGTTCGACATCACCGCCAAGGTCGAATACGCGCACTTCCACCGCACCGGCGGGATCACCGTCTCGAGCCCGCTCAAGACCGAGCAGCAGCCCAAGCTGACGCGTTACCTCGACAAGTCGGCGCTCGGTGAGGAAGGGGACCGCAACAAGTCGTTCCTCGCCTCGACGACCGCCAATCTCGCGATCGGCGACCACACGCTGACCTCGATCACCGGGTATTCGTGGTTCCGGTCGGCGATGATCAACGGCTTCGATCAGCAGACGCCCACCGGCGCCATCGTCCCGAACTCGGTGTATAACAGCTACCCGGAGCGGTTCCACCAGTTCTCCGAAGAGCTCCGCCTGCTCTCGCCGGTGGGCCAGACCTTCGAATATATCGTCGGCGCCTATTACGACACCTCGAAGTACCAGCTCGACCAGCTCGGCGGGTTCAACATCGCCGCGCTCAGCTATTTCGGGCTGCTGCACACCACCTACAAGCAGCGCGCGCACACCTATTCGGTCTTCGGGCAGGGCACGCTCCACGCGACCGACAGCCTGCGCGTGATCGGCAGCTTGCGCTATACGAGCACGCACAAGGAGGGCGATTTCCGCGGCAAGCTGGAATATGGCCCATTCGCGCTGCGCCCAGTCAACACGGTGGCAGTCGGCGAGTTTACCGAAGGCTTGCTCGATCCCTCGCTGACGGTTCAGTACGACGTCACGCCTGACATCATGGTCTATGCGACGTACGGCAAGGGCTCGAAGTCGGGCGGGTTCGTGTCGAACACGTACGGCACGACCGACGCGACCTTCCGCTTCCGGCCGGAACGTTCGCGCAACTACGAAGTGGGCCTGAAGGGCGCGTTCCTCGACCGCCGCCTCGACATCAACGTCGCGCTCTACGACACGCAGTTCAAGAACCTGCAGGTTTCGGTCTACAACCCGACCATTTCAACCTACCAGACCGGCAACGCTGCGAGCGCGACATCGCGCGGGGTGGAGGCGTCGATCAACTTCGTGCCCTCGCGGCACTTCGACATGTCGGTTTCGGGTGCATACCAGGACCTGAAGTACGACGACTTTCCAGGCGCAGCCTGCCTCGCCACCCAGCCGCTCACCGAGTGCAATCCGGCTGACAAGGCCAGCATCGCGGCTAACAACCTTGCCGGCTTCACGCCCGCGCTGTCGTCCAAGTTCTCGGGCAATATCCGGGCGCACGCGATGTTCGACCTGCCGAGCGACCTCAAGCTCGACACCACCGCGGTTCTGGGCGGCCGGTCGAAGTATTTCAACGCGGACAACCAGGACCCCTTCTTCGGCGTCCAGAAGGGCTATGCCAAGCTCGACGCCCGCATCCAGGTCTCACCGCAGGACGAACGTTGGCACGTCGCGCTGGTCGGCAAGAACCTGACCAATCAGCTGACCACCGGGTCCTCGTTCATGCTTCCCGCGCCGATCACCAGCGTGCCGCGCGCGATTCTCTACCTCGAGCCCGCGCGCAGCATCGCGGTCGAGGCGGGCGTGAAGTTCTAAGCCTTTTTCCGAAGTCCACCCACTGCCGCCGCCGACTTGCTCGGCGGCGGCATTTTTGTGCCGTGATCAGGCTTGCGCGGCGTGGCCCCACTCGCGCTCGATCCGACCGTCGATCAGCCGTACCGCCACCCAGTCGCCGCCGGGAATCGTGTCGTCTTCGATAAGATCGATGACTGCCGCGGCGATGTCCTCGGGCCGGCACGCCGGGTTGTTCGCCAGGATCGTGTGCATCCACGGCGCGTAGTCGTCGCCGCCGGTGGTCTTCAGGATGCCGGTGTCGACGAGGCCGGGGAGCACGCCGACGACGCGCACACCCATCTCATCTTGGAGGCCCGCACAGCAGCGCAGGAACATCATGAGCGCGGTCTTGGTCGCGGCGTAGAGCGCGTCGTAGAAGCCAGTGCCAAGCGCGACGGTGGAGACGGTTTGCACGATCACGCCCCCACCGCGCGGTTGCATCGCCCGCGCGGCAATCTGCGTGGCGAGGACCACCGCGTTGAGGTTGACGTCGCCGATGCGGCGCAGCGTTGCGACGTCGATATCGGGAAACTGGCGCTTGCCGGAAACGATGCCGGCATTGTTGTAGAGAATGTCGCAGTCGGCGGCCTCCGCGGTGAACCACTGCTCGACCGCCGGCAGGTCGGCGAGGTCGAGGGTGTGCTGCTCGACCGCGGCGCTCGCCAGCTCGGCGGTGCGGGCCAGGCCGCCAGTATCGATGTCGACGGCCTTGATGCGAGCGGCCCCAAGCTCCGCCAGCCGGAGCACCGTGGCACGGCCTATGCCGCCCGCCGCGCCTGTCACGATCACGTTCTTTCCTGCGATGTCCATCGGGTCACCCTTGGTCGTAAGTCTGGTTGACAAACATCCTTCGCTTCCTAAGGTTTGGCAAGGGCGAAAGGGCCGTCCGCGGCAGACCTCCCTTTCGTTCGGCAGGCATTGGGGGACACGCAATGACCGAGATCGCAGGGCGCACCGCCTTCATCACCGGCGCGGCGAGCGGCATCGGACTGGCGACGGCGCGCTCGCTCGGACGTCAAGGCGCCTCGGTCGTGCTGGCGGACATCGACGGTGACCGGGCTGCTGCTGCGGCAGCGACGCTGCGGGGCGAGGGGCTGACCGCGCTAGGCGTGCAGCTCGACGTGTCCGACCCGGCCTCGTGGCGTCAGGCCAAGGCGGCCGCCGCCGAACTCGGCCCGGTACGCATCCTGATGAGCAACGCCGGCGTGGGCGGCGGCAGCGGTGCGTTCGAGGATTACGACCCTGCAGTGTGGCGCTGGAACTACGACGTCAACGTCCACGGCCATTTCAACGCGTGCCAGACCTTCCTGGGCGAGATGAAGGCCAGCGGGGAGGCGGCGCATCTGGTGATCACCGCCTCCATGGTCGCGCTGGTCCCGCCGCCGATCTCGGTCGCTTACATCAGCTCCAAGTTCGCCGCGCTCGGTATCGCAATGGCGCTGCGCAACGAGCTTGCCACCACCAGGGTCGGCGTGTCGGTGCTGTGTCCGGGCATGGCCGCGACCCGCATTGTCGAGACCACCGGCAAGCTGCGCCCGAACGCGGAAGCCGGCGCGGCAGTCGCGACCGCGCAGGCGATGGGCAGCGTTCTGGCGTCCGGAATGGACCCCGCCGCAATCGGCAATCACGTCGTGCGCGCCGTGCGTGACGGCGAGTTCTACATCTTTACTCACCCCGAATGGGGGCCGATGCTGCGGACTCAGTTCGAAGAGATGCTGGGCGCCTTCGGTGAGGCATCCGACCCGGGCTATCGCGGCGACGACATCGACGGCCTGATCGCGGCGAACGGCGGCCGGCCATTCGTGGGCGCACGGCGCTCTTGACCAAGGAACGAAGCAGCATGACCGAAGACGAGACGCGCGCCTTTGCCACGACATTCTTCGACGCCATCGAGCGCGGCGATATTGCGGCGATGCAGGCGGGCTTCACGCCCGACGCCGAGATCTGGCACAACACCGACGAGCTGATCGTCACGCCCGAGCAGACCGCCACCACGCTGACCGGCATGGTCGCCCGGATCAAGGACCGCGCCTATGCGGACCGCCGCATTCACGTTTTTCCCGGCGGCTTCGTTCAGCAGCACACGCTGGAGGGCAAGCGCACGCACGACGACGCTCCCGTGCGCCTGCCTTGCGTCATCGTCTGCCAGATGACGAACGGCAAGATCGCCCGGCTCGACGAATACTTCGATTCCGCGCACGTCGCCGAGTTCCGCAAGTACGCGTAGCGGGCGCGCGAGCGAGTGCCTTAGCGTCAAGAGAATTGACGATTTTTGCAGAATCAGGCATATTGCCCGTCGGAGTGGTGTGAGGAGTGCGACAAATGCCGAAGGCTAATCCCGAATTCGAGATTTGCGGGGTCAACCACCTCGCGCTGGTGTGCAAGGACATGGCCAAGACGGTCGCGTTCTACCGCGATGTCCTCGGCATGCCGCTGGTAAAGACGATCGACCTGCCGGGCGGACGCGGGCAGCACTTCTTCTTCGACATCGGCAATGGCGACAGCCTGGCGTTCTTCTGGTTCCCGCAAGCGGCCGAGGCGGCGCCTGGGATCGCGGCCCCCGCCGCGCTTCCGACCAAAGGGGACTTCACCTCGGCGCACGGTTCGATGAACCACATCGCCTTCAATGTGCCCGCCGAGCGGTTCGACGAATACTACGATCGCCTGCAGTCCAAGGGTATTGAGGTCACCAAGATCCTCAACCACGACAATTCACCGACGCAGTCGTCGGACCACATGCACGACGATGTCTTCGTGCGGTCGGTTTATTTCTTCGATCCCGACGGCGTGTGCCTCGAGTTCGCAGCGTGGACTAAGGCGCTCGGCGACGGCGATGTGGCTCACGACCCGGTGGCCGCGGACGGCCGCAAGGTCGAAGGGATGATCGTGCAGAAGGCCCTCGCGCAGAACGACGTCGCCGAAATGGCGATGGCTAAGTAGCGAGGAAGTTGCGGGGGCGGGCGGCCGGCAGCCCACCCCGCCCCCCGGTGCCAGCCAGAAGCGCGCGCGCCCAGGCGATCACCTCCGCCTCGCTCGCACCGTACCCGTCGCGCACGACGAGGGCTTTCACCGCCTCGCCCCAGCGCTCGTCGGGGACGCCGATCACAGCCACGTCGCCCACTCCGGGGCAGCCCTGGATCGCGTTTTCGACCTCCGCCGGATAGACGTTCTCGCCGCCCGAGATGATCATGTCCTTGAGCCGGTCGTGGACGAAGAAGTAGCCGTCCGCGTTCATGTAACCGACGTCGCCGGTGTGCAGCCACCCGCCCGCCAGCGTTTCGGAGGTCGCCTGCTCACGGTGCCAGTAGCCCTTCATCACGATGTCGCTGCGGATGGCGATCTCGCCGATTTCGCCCGGCGGCAGAACGGTTCCATCCGGTCCCAGGATCGCCACCTCGGTCTCAGGCCAGGCAACCCCGCAAGACTTCAGAAGGTCGGCGCGGCCATGCGCCGACGGCGGCAGGTACGTGCCGCCGCCGGTCGACTCGGTCATGCCGTAGAATTGCGCGAAGCCGCAGCCGAACGCGGTCTGCGCGCGGCGCAGCACGTCGATGGCAATCGGCGACGCGCCGTAGGAGATAACCTTCAGCGCGGAGAAGTCCTGGCCCTCCAGCGCGGGCGACTGCAGCATCATCAGGATCATAGCGGGCGCAAGGAAGGCGCTAGCCACCCGCTCGCGGCTTATCGTCTCGAGCGCCGCCCCAGCGTTGAAGTCCTCCTCCAGGATGATGCGGCCGCCTTGGGCGAGCGCCGCGATGCTCATGTTGGCGCCCGCGACGTGGAATAGCGGCATCACCAGCAGGGCGGTGTCTCCCGCGTCGTAGCTAAACCCTTCGATGGTCGAGGCCATTTCCATCCAGCGGCGGTAGTTGCGGTTCGTCAGCACCACCCCCTTGGGCGCGCCGGTCGTCCCGCTGGTGTAGAGCTGGATCGCGTCATCGCCGTCGTCGGGTTGCGGCAGCCCATCCGCTGCGCCGGCGGGCGCATACCAGGCCTCGTAGCTCTCGAACTCGGGATGGGAGCCATGCAGCGAAATGAGCCGCGGCTTGTAAGCGAGCCCGGCGACCGCCGCCAACGCGACGTCGAAGAAGCCGTCGCCGACGAAGAAGATCGCCGGCGCGGCATCGTTGACGATGAACGCCACTTCGGGCGCGGCGAGGCGGCAGTTGATCGGCGCCAGGCAGGCGCGCGCCCGGATGCAGCCGAAGAAGAGCTCGTACCAGCGCTCGTGGTTCTTCGTCAGCACACAAATCCGGTCGCCGGCCTCCGCGCCCGAGGCCAGCAGCGCCGCGGCTGCCGCCGCAGAGCGTCGCTCGAGCTCGGCGTAGGTGGTCGGCCGGCCCTTGAACACGATCGCGGTCTCGGCGCCGCGCACCCGGGCCTGCGCCGCGGGGATGTCGCCAATCCCCTTGATCGAGTCCAGATCGATCATCCTTCACCTCTCCGCTTGTGAACCATTAGATTGCTAACTATCACCGGTATGAGTGCACTGACCAGCGAGTTCTCATGAATGCCCTGCCGCTTTTGCCGACCACCATCGTCGGTAGCTACCCCCAACCCGATTGGCTGATCGACCGCGAACGGCTGAAGGCGAGCCTGCCGCCGCGCGTGCGGCGCACCGAGCTGTGGCGCATTCCCGAACAGTGGCTGGAGGAGGCGCAGGATGCCGCGACGCTCGTCGCCATTCGCGACCAGGAACTGGCGGGCATCGACATCGTCGGCGACGGCGAGATGAAGCGCGAAAGCTATTCGAACCGGCTCGCCAACGCGCTCTCGGGGCTCGACACCGAGAACCACGGCGTGGCGATGGATCGCACCGGCAGCCCGAATCCCGCACCGAGCGTATCGGGGACGAGCGAGCGGCTCGCACCGATCGAGGCGCAGGACGCGCGCTTTCTCAAGAGCCAATCGTCGCGGCCGGTGAAGATCACGCTGCCCGGCCCGTTCACCAAGACCCAGCAGGCGCAGAACGATTTCTACCCGAGCGATGAAGCGCTGGCGATGGACTACGCCGACGCCGTCAACGCGGAGATCAAGGACCTGTTCGCGAGCGGGATCGACGTGGTTCAGCTCGACGAGCCCTATCTGCAGGCGCGAGCCGAGGCGGCCGGCGGCTACGCGCTCAAGGCGATCGACCGAGCGCTGGAGGGGGTCGCGGGAACCACGGCGCTGCACATCTGCTTCGGCTACGCGCTCGTCCACGGCTATTCGGTCAAGCCGAAGGGCTACGACTTCCTCGTCGAGCTCAACGCATCCAGGATCGACGTCATCTCGATCGAGGCTGCGCAACCGGGGCTCGACCCGGCCATTCTCGCTGAGCTGCCCGACAAGACGATCATGTACGGCGTTCTCGATCTGTCCACCAACGAGATCGAGACGCCCGAGATGGTGGCCGAGCGGATCCGCGCGGCACTGCGCTACATCGACGCCGAACGCCTGTGGATCGCCCCCGATTGCGGGATGAAGTACCACTCGCGCGAGGTCGCCTTCGGCAAGCTGAAGGCGATGGTCGACGGCGCCAAGATCGTTCGCGCGGAGCTGGGCCGACCCTAAGCGAAGAACCCGGTCAGGGCCCGAACGGTTGCGGCCGGAGCCTCGAGCGTGAGCAGGTGGCCCGCGCCGGGGATCACCTCGAGGGTGCAGTCTGGGATGCCGGCGAGGATTTCCTCCGGCTGCGCGCGCGAGGTGATGCCGTCCTGGTCGCCCCACAAGAGCAGCGTGGGCGCGGCGATCGCGGGCAGCGAAGGGCGGCTGTCGATCCGCCCCATCAGCGCCCGCTGCTGGCGCAGGAACCGCTCGGCGCCCGTGTCCGCCGCCATCTTGCGGGCGAGAGCGAGCAGCGCCGGGTCCGCGCGGTGAGCGGGGGCCAGCAGCAGCGGAATGCGCTCCTCGATCACCTGGTCGAACCGGCCAGCGGCGACGAGGTCGATATAGCCCTGGCGGCGGGCGGTCTGCGCCGGGCCGTCGGCCGAAGCGAGCGTGGACAGCAACGCCAGCTTGCGGACCCGTTCGGGCTGCTGGCGCATTACCTCGAAGGCGATGAACCCGCCCATCGCGTGCCCGGCGAGATCGAAGCGAGGGGGCGCGGCGGCGAGCAGGTTTCGTGCAATCTCGGCGATAGTGCCGCCGCTTGCATTGTCGGCGACAATGACCTCGCGCTCGTCCCAGGCGGCGCGCAGCGGGGCCCAGAACAGCTCGGTCAGCAGTTGGCTGGGAATGAGGACGACCGGCAGCATCACACCACCTGGTGCAGCAGCGACTCGCCGGCGGCCAGCCTGCGGCAGTTCTCGTGCGCGACGCCGAGGCTGCGGGCGAGCGTCTCGGGGGTCAGCCAGGCAATGTGCGGACTGAGCACGACGTTACTGAAGCCGAATAGCGGGTGGCAGGTGACCGGCTCCTGCGCGAACACGTCGAGCCCGGCACCGCGCAGATGGCCGGATTCCAGCGCTTCGACCAGCGCATCCTCGTCCACCATCTCGCCTCGGGCGGTGTTGATCAGGACGGCGCCGCGTTTCATCGCGCGGGGGTCGATCATGCCGCGGGTTTCCTCCGTCAGCGGAGCATGGAGCGACACCACGTCCGCCTCGGCGAGCAGCCGCTCGCGCGGGACGAACGGGTAGGACACATCCCGCCGGCTGCGCGCCGTGTAGATGACGCGCGCCCCGAGTGCGTCCAGCGCCTTGGCGAGCCGCTGGGCCGAGTGCCCGAAGTCGATCAGCCCGACGGTGCGTCCGGCGATCTCGCCGACGTCGTCGAGCGCGGCGGCGTTATCGCCCCAGCCCTGGCCCGCGCGGGTCCGTGCATCGAACCACGGCACGCGGCGCAGTACGGCGAACATCAGCGCCAGGGCCTGCTCCGCCACTGCCTGGCTGTTGGTCCCCGGCATGTTGGCCACGGCGATCCCGCGCGCGCGAGCCGCGTCGAGGTCGATCGTGTTCACCCCGACACCGAGCTTCTGGATCAGCTTGAGGCGCGGCGCCTTGGCGATGACCTCCGCGTTGACGGGCGTGAGGATGTGCAGCAGGACATCCGCCCGCGCGAGGGCGGCATCGAGCTCAGGCCCCGCGGGCTCCTCGACGATCATGACGGGCTGCTCGAACGCGGCCCCGCTCTGGCGCCGGAAGCCCGGGCTCGCCTGGCCGTGGAGCAGGATGTTCACCCGAGCATATCCGCCACTGCCGCGGGAAACGCCGATGCGCCGGCGAAGCAGGCATCGCTCCCCATGGCCTCTTCGATGCGCAGCATCTCGTTCCACTTCGCGGTGCGTTCCGAGCGGGTCATCGAGCCGACCTTGAGCTGGCCGGCGTCCCATCCGGTGGCGAGGTGCGCGATGGTGACGTCCTCAGTTTCCCCCGAGCGCGCCGAGACAATCATCCCCCAGCCATGCGCGCGCGCGGCTTCGAGCGCAGCCTTCGCCTGGGTGACCGTGCCGACCTGATTGACCTTGATCAGCGCCGCATTGCACACGCCGCGCGCAGCAGCCTGCTCGACTCGGGACGCGCGGGTGACCAGTACGTCGTCGCCGATGATCTGGGTCGAATTGCCGATCGCACCGGTGACGGCTGCCATCGTGTCCCAGTCGTCCTGACTAGCGGGGTCCTCGACCGAGAGGATCGGGTAGCGCGCCCGCCAGCTCGCGACCAGTTCGGCCATCTCGCCGCCGCTCATCGCCCGCTCGTCGAGCGCCATGTGATACGAATTCCCGTCGCCGAACTCGTTGGCGGCAATATCGAGCGAGATCCACACGTCCTCGCCGGGGCGATAGCCAGCGTTTTCGATCGCCTGCATCAGCACATCGAGCGCAGGCTCGTTCGAGGTGAAGCTGGGCCACCAGCCGCCTTCGTCGGCCACCCCTGTGGCGGAGCCGAGCTCGCTCATCAGCCGGCCGGCGGCGAAATAGACCTCGGCGGTGATCTCGAGCGCGCGGCGAAAGCTTCCCGCACGCGGGGCCATGATCATGAAGTCCTGCACGTCGGTCCGCCGACCGGCGTGCGCGCCTCCGCCGAAGATCTGGATTTCCGGCAGTGGCAGGCGGACGGTGCGGCCCTGCGCAAGATAACGCCACAGTGGCTCGCGTGCTGAGGCGGCGGCTGAGTGGAGCGCGGCCATCGAGACTGCGACCAGCGCATTGCCGCCCAGCGGCGCTTCGGGCGCGGCGTCCAAAGCGATCAGCCTCTGGTCGATCGCGGCCTGGTCGCGGACGTCCATCCCGGCCAATGCGGGCGCGATGGTGCTAACCACCCCGGCCACCGCCCGGCCGACGCCGAGGCCGCCGAATGCCGCGCCGCCATCGCGCAGGTCGACCGCCTCGTGCGCGCCGCGCGACGCACCGGCGGGAGCGATCGCCCGGCCGCTGGCGCCGCTCGCGAGATGGACTTCGGCCTCCACGGTGGGGCGGCCGCGAGAGTCCCACACCTGGCGAGCGGAGACGCGCGAAATCGTGGTGTTCATGAGGTGAGGTCCGGCCAATCGGCAAAGAGGGACTTGAGCGTCAGTTCGCCCTTTGCGAGCGCCATTCGCGCTCCGCGGCGCACCGTGTCGCGGTTCGCGCCTTCGAGGTAAGGCGCGGGCGATTTCCCGTCGACCCGGGCGAGCAGGAGCGCGGCGATCAGGCTGGCCGCGCGGCGATTCAAGCCCTGCGGATCTTCCCAGCTCACCGCCTGCAGGTACGTTCCGGCGAGCGCGCGCGCCGCAGCCATCAAGGCTGCACGCCGGTCGGCCAGCCACACCGCCTTGAGCAAAATATGCGTGAGGCAGAACGCGAGGTCAAACGCCGGATCGCCGAACACCGCGCACTCGGCATCGAGCAGAACCGGGCCCTTCGGACCGACGAGGATGTTCTTTGGGCTGACGTCACCATGAACCAGAGCGATCCTGGCGGCGCCGAGATCGGACGCGATCTTGCGCAGGCGCGGGGCAAGCTCCGGGTCGCGATCGGCGACGTAGAGCAGGAAGGGTTCGATCCGCAGCGCGTAAAACAATGGCTCGGTCTGGAAGCGCTTGGCGATTGCCGAGTCGCCCGCAGTCGCCGAGTGGATCGCGGCGAGCACTTCGCCGAGGCTCGCGGCGAACCGCGGATCGATCCTGCCGGCGATGAGCTCGTCCTTCCACACCGGGTGAGCGGCGGGATCGAGGTAGTTCATTACGAACAGGTGCTCGGCCGGGCTCTGCGCGAGGACTTGCGGGACGGCCTGGTGCACGATGGCGGCGGCGCATTCGAGCCAGCGCACTTCGCTTTCAGCGCGCTCGACCGGGGCCAGCCACTCGGCCTCGGTCCGCAGCTGGGGCAAGGCGCGCTTGGCGACGAACGTCGCGTCCGCCGCGGCGACCTTCCAGACGTCGCACGAAACGCCCCCGGAAAGCGGCGTCAGTTCCACGCGCGCATCCTCCGGGATCAGGTCGCGGCTGCGAAGCAGCGCGCCGATCGCCGCCTCGTCGCTCAGAGCTTGCTCGCGATCCAGTTTGAGACGAGCTCGGCCGCGTCCTCGCGGTGCGCGTCCGAATCCTCGAAATAATGCGCGCCCGGGATCATCTCCAGCCGCTTGTCCGAGCCGCCGATGAAGTCGTAGATCGCGCGCGCATCGCTCGGGAACACGCCCGTGTCGCCGGTGCCCTGCACCACCAGGCACGGCGTGTCGAACTTGGCGAGGTGCGGCTGGCCGGTGCACTTCGAGGTCTCGAGGCTCCACATCGAGAGCCACGTGCGGCACATGTTCACCCGCCCGATCGACGGCGTGCGGTTGGCGATCTCGGGATCGCCGCGGTAGCACTGACGCGGGATGCGGTCTGACGGATCGATGGCCGGGTCCATGAAGCGCAGATCGCCCCATACGCGAAACATCGGGAACAGCCGGTCGGGAATGCCGTGCGCACCGAGCCGGGCAAGCTCCGCCTTGGCGAAATCCGTGATCCGCTGGTTGCGCGAGCGCTGCGCCGCGCGGTACTTGGCGATGAACGCTTCCGAGTAGGGCGGGCCGTTGTCCGGGTTGAAGGGGGCGAGCTCGGGATCGGTGAGAACCGGGTCGGTCTCATCCACCACCGAGGCGTCCATCCAGTCGGTAAGCACTTCGGGCCGGCCCTGGTGGGCGTTGAACGACACGTAGAGGTCCGCCCGCGGCAGCGCTTCGAGCGCGTCGCGCCCCGCGCCCTCGAGGTTGGCGGCGAGCGTGGGCGCGATCGCCTCCCCCTGGTAGGCGCCCATCAGCGAGCCGCCGCCCGAGTTTCCGAGGATGACGATCTGCTCGACGCCCGCCATTTCCTTCAGCCACTTCATTCCGACCGAAATGTCGATCAGCGCGTGCTCAAGCAGGAACTGGTCCTCGACCCCGCGATAGCGGGTGTTCCAGCCGAGGAAACCGTAGCCGCGCCGCGCGAAGTACGGCGCGATGTAGTGTTCCATGAAGTCGACGTTGTAGTGAGTCGCGATCAGCGCGACCTTGGGGCGGGTGCCGCTCTGCTTCCAGTAGATGCCCTGGCACGGGTGGCCGCCGGCCATGATCCGCGGCGCGGTGGGCGAGGTGCTGCCGATGAACGTGGCGTCGAGCCCCGTTGTATCCCCGCCACGACCCATAACTTTGCTCCCGCGCCTATTCCTTAGGTTACGAAGCATATCGCCGAACCGGCTGGCGGTCCAGTCCGAACGGTCATCGCGCCGCGTCGAACGGCAGCGAGTAGCCTTCGAGGCGCGAGCGGATGAGCCTCTTGTCGATCTTGCCGGTCGCTCCCAGGGGAATCTCGTCGACGAACAGCACGTCGTCGGGCATCCACCATCGGGCGATCTTGCCGTCGAGGAAGGCGCGGAATTCTTCGGGTTCGGCCTGTTCACCGGGCTTGAGCTGGACCAGCAGGATCGGCCGTTCGTCCCACTTCGGGTGAGCGACCCCGATCACCGCGGCGAGCGCGGCCTTGGGATGGCCGACGGCGATGTTCTCGATCTCGATCGAGCTGATCCATTCCCCGCCCGACTTCACCACGTCCTTGGCCCGGTCGGTGATTTGCATGTAGCCTTCCGGATCGACGGTCGAGACGTCCCCGGTGTCGAAGAAGCCTTCATCGTCGAGCACGTCGCCGCCTTCGCCGCCGAAGTATCCCGAGCAGATCGTCCCGCCCTTGATCATCAGCCGCCCGGGCGTGCGCCCGTCGTGGGGCAGGCGGTTGCCGGCATCGTCGGCAAGCTTGAGGTCGAGACCGCCGAGCAGGCGCCCCTGCTTGAGCTTGTAGGAGATCTGCGCGTCGGGCGGCAGCGCGGCGACCCGCGCGGACGGCGTGGACACGGTCGCGAGCGGCGAGGTCTCGGTCATGCCCCAGCCGTGGATCACGTCCACGCCGTAGTCGTCGCGGAAAGTGGTGATGATCGACTCCGGGCACGCGGAGCCGCCGATCGTCACCCGCTGCAGCGTCGAGAACGAGGCCCCAACCTCCTTGACGTGGCTGAGCAGGCCTTGCCAGATGGTAGGCACCGCGGCCGAGTAGGTGACGCCTTCGCTTTCGATGAGCTCGTAGAGCGATGCGCCGTCCATCCGCTGGCCGGGAAGCACGAGCTTGGCGCCCACCAAGGGGGCCGAATAGACCACCCCCCAGGCATTGGCGTGGTACATCGGCACGACCAGCAGGATGGTGTCGCGCGCGGAGAGCGCGAGCGCGTCCGCCTGCAAGGTCATCAGCGCATGGAGGTAATTCGAACGGTGCCCGTAGAGCACGCCCTTCGGATTACCGGTGGTGCCGCTGGTGTAGCACAGCCCGCAGGCGGTGTGTTCGTCGAACCCGCCCCAGGCGAAATCCGCCGGCTCGCCCTCGATCCACGCGTCGAAGGAGCTGGCCGGGTATGCCGTGTCCGGCATCTCGCTCGGCGAACAGAAGAAAATCACCTGCTCGATCGAGGGCGCCTGCGGCAGCAGCTCGCCCACGAGGTCCGCCACCGCGGGATCGGCGAGCAGCAGGCGGTCGCCCGCGTGATTGGCGATATAGGCGATCTGCTCGAGGAACAACCGCGGGTTGAGGGTGTGGCACACTGCTCCCATTCCGGCGATGCCGTACCACGCGGCGAGGTGGCGCGCGCTGTTCCAGCCCATGGTCGCCACGCGGTCGCCGAGCCCGATGCCCATCCGCGCCAACGCATTGGACACGCGCTTGGCGTCGCCGTGCACGGCCGCGTAGGTGCTGCGGGTGACGAGGCCCGCCGCATCGCGCGAGACCATCTCCCGTCCGCCGTGCCAGTTGGCGGCGTGATCGAGGATGCGATCGACCGTCAGCGGCCAATCCTGCATGAGCGCGCGCATTCGTTTTTCTCCGCCTAGGTGATCGCTGCCCGCCGCCGACCGCCAATGTGCTTGACGATCGGCGGCAAACCATTTGTGAGGACCGGATGGTCCCGAACGAATTGATGGTTCACCTCTTCCAGGCGCTCGTGTGGCTCGACAATTCGCTGCAGGCGCGGCTCCACGACCATGGCTGGCCGGACGTCAGCCGCGCGCAGTCGATGGTCATGCTCAATATCGCGGGCGGCGTGACCCGGCCATCCGACATTGCCCGCCGGCTGGGGGTTTCGCGCCAGGCCATTCATACCACGATCGGGCAGATGGTGGAGCTGGGCATGGTCCGGCTGGAGGCCGATCCGGTCGATGGCCGTCATAAGCGGCTCCATCTGACAGAGTTCGGGGAGCGGATGCGGGCCGATGCGCAGGCGTCGATGAACGAGATCATGGGAGCGCTCGAGGCGCGTCTCGGCAAGACCCTGTTCGCCTCGCTCCTCGCCGCGTTCGACGACGACTGGGGACCGCTATCCGACGGGCGCGGCCCGGACGACCAGCCGCGCCGCCGGGCGCCGGCCGGCACCCGCACTATGGCTGCGGCAGCGTCGATCACGAACAAGCCTCCAGTTGGTTAGTGTCCTAAGCTTCACACACCCGCGCGCCCCGCGTCAATCCCTTGCGGAGTTCCCGGCGGCGACCAAGACGAGCCGCTTTGCCAATGCATCGAGGAGCATCGCGGGGAGCGCCTCTCCCAGGCTCCCGTCGTCATCGAAAGCCGAGCCGGCGAGCGGCACCATGACCTGTTCGGGGATCACCAGCATCTGCATCGTGCTCAGGATCTGCCGCAAATGGGTGAGCGCCCGCAAGCCGCCGAAGGGACCGATCGAGGCCGAGGCGATGGCGGCGGCCTTGCCCCGGTACGCGGTCAAGGCGGTCAGCCCTTCGCCGTCCGTCGGCCGCGATGCCCAGTCGAGCGCGTTCTTGAGCAGCGGCGGGATCGAGCCGTTGTATTCCGGCGAGACGATCACCAGCGCATCCTGCGCCTGGAACAGCCGCTTGAGTGCGAGCGCGGCAGGCGGGAACGCGCTTTCCTCGATTTCGTGGCGGTAGATCGGCAACTCGTACTCGGCGAGATCGACTTCGGTCACCGCGCCGCCATGCTCGCGCAGCTGCCTGGCTGCCAGCGCGGCCAGCGTACGATTGTACGATCCCTCGCGCAGCGAGCCGGCCAGAACCGCGATATTGGGGGTCATCTCAGGATACCCTCACTCACGCGGGAACGGTGTCGAACGAGGGAAGCCGGCGCGTCTCGTCGTGCAGGTTGGCGATGACCTGGCGCAGCAGGCGCTGCAGCGTCTGCACCTCTTCTTCGGTCATCCCCGCGGTGGCGATCTCGTGGACTTCGGCGTTCAGCGGCGCGAGCAGCTTCTCGAGCTTCTTTGCATGGGGCGTCAGGAAGATGTGCACCTTGCGCTTATCGACCAGGCTCTTCTCGCGGCGGATCAGCCCGGCCGCCTCGAGCCCCTTGAGCGCCACCACCGTGGTCGGCTCGCGCATCCCGACCCGCGCGCTCAGTTCGCGCTGAGTGAGGCCTTCGTCGCGCCACAACTGGCGCAGGAAACGCCATTGCCCGGCGGAGATATTGTGCTTGAGGGTTCGCCGCTCGAGCACGCGGGAGAACGATCGGAACGTGATCCGCGCCAGGTAGCCGATGCTGTTCTCCGGATTTGTGTAATAAGCCGGCGGGTGGCGGGTCTTTGTTTTGTTTGCCAAGTTGTCGTCTTTCCATCGGCTGCTCGGCGAGCAGGTACGTCTCTCTTCAGTTCATATAGCCCGTGTACCGGCCAGCTATATGCGAAATTCTTCGAAGCACTCGGGCGCGAACAGATCGTCGACGGCGAGCTGACTGGCGCTCAACCCCTGCTCGTAGTGGTAGCGCAGGAAAGTCTCCAGCACGTGCCGGTTGCGCTCGACGCCGTAAGGCCACCAATCCTCGCCCATCAGCTCGGCCGTCTGTTCGACGGCGGCGATCTGCCACGGCAGCATCGTCTTCAGCGACGCTGTCACGCGCAATTCGCGGTAGACCTTCGCTTGCGCGGCGACGAAGGCCTTGAACAGCGCTCGCGCGACCCACCTGTTGGCTTCGTAGATCTCGCGGCGACTGGCGACCACGTGCATGATCGGGAAGATCCGCGTGCGCCGGAAATAGTCCTGCTCCACCGCGACGAAATCCGGGAACAGCCGCCTGACCTGGTCGGGGTGGGTATAGAAAGTCGACGGCGTGCGGGCGGTATAGAGCGCGTCGATGTCGCCATAGCGCAGCATCTGCGAGAGCGTCTGATCCGGCCCGATCGGCTTCAGCCGGAAGCGTTCGGGCAGGTCCAGCTTGAGCTTCTCGTCGCGCCCCGACTGCTCCTCTCCGCCTGTCATGTAGAGGACGCTCGCGGGATCGACGCC
>JBQCFR010000391.1:0-5095 GCA_051958885.1 Tsuneonella sp. | reverse complement strand
CACCGGCAGCGGCGAGCCCTCGCAGATCGCCGCGATGCACTTCGCGTCGCCTAGGAACGGGACGAACAACCCGCTCGCAGCGGCGTCTGCGTAAGCCCGGCCGCGCTCGAGCGTCGCCGCCACGAGCGCCTCGCCGTCGACCGCCGCATCGCGCCCGCGAAACACGTCGCACCGGGCATTGACGAACAGGCCGCTCGCCGCGGCGGCCGCCAAACGCTTCGCCTGTTCGGCCAGCGGCAGAAGCTCGCTCTCGCCCGGCATCCGGTCCTCCATGTTGATCCCCGCCGCACCGGCCGCGCGCGCCGCCGCGACCGAGCGGCCGACCTCCTCTGGTGTGTCGCCGTAGCCCGCCTCCATGTCGATGGTGACCGGCACCTCGACCACCGAGAGGATGCGCCTCAGGTTCTCGAGCGCAAGGTCGAGCGGCAGCATCTCGCCGTCCTTGAGCCCGTTCGCCTCCGCCACGCCGTAGCTGCCGGTGGCGATCGCCTTCGCGCCCGCGCCGGCGACGGCCTTGGCGCTGCCCGCGTCCCAGATGTTGAACAGTACCAGCGGATCGCCCGGCACGTGCAGCGCCCGAAAGGTCTCGACAGCGTCCATCACTTCGCTCCTTCGCGTCTCAGCAGCTCGCGCTTCACCTCGAGCCCGTAGGCATAGCCGCCGAGATCGCCGCCGGTGCGGATCACGCGGTGGCAGGGAATCAGCACGGCGACGTTGTTGCGTGCGTTGGCGCTGCCCGCGGCGCGCACCGCCTTGGGGTTGCCCGCCGCGGCAGCGATCTCCGCGTAGGTGCGCGTCTCGCCCGGCGGGATCGCGCGCAGTGCATTCCAGCAGGCTTCCTGAAACGCGGTGCCCTTCACGTCGAGCGGGATGTGCGCGAAGTCGCCCGGGGCCTCGACACTGGCGACGACCTCGGAAAGCAGCGTCTCGAACTCGGCCCCGCCTTCGATCAAGGCCGCATTGGGAAACCGCCGGCACAGTTCGCCGGGCCCTTCGGCAAACGACAGGCGGCAGACGCCCTTTTCGGTCGCGGCCACCAGCATGGCGCCAAGCGTGGTCTGGACCACGGCCCAGTGGATCGTCGTGCCGCGGCCGCCGTCGGCCCATGCACTCGCCTTCATGCCCAGCTTTCCCTTCGTCTCGTCGTAGAAGCGCGACGGGGCCGAATAGCCCGCCTCGTAAATCGCGCTCGTCACCGCCCCTTCGCTGGTTAGTGCGGTCCGCGCCCGCTCCCCGCGTAGCGCGCGGAAGTACGCGGCCGGGGACATGCCCGCGCGCGCCGAAAAAACGCGCTGGAAATGCGACGGCGAATAGCCCGCCCTCGCCGCCAGGTCTGCCAGCGAGGGCGGCTCGTCGGCCGCCTTGATCGCGGCGATCGCATCGAGCACCGCGCGCTCGTCTCGCGCGACCCCATCGGGGCGGCAGCGTTTGCATGCGCGCAGGCCGGCCGCTTCGGCGTCGGCCGGGGTGGCATAGAACCGCACGTTCTCGCGCCGCGGCGCCCGCGCCGGGCAGCTTGGGCGGCAATAGATTCCTGTCGAGTGCACGCCGGTAACGAACACGCCGTCGAACCGGCGGTCCTTGGCCAGCGCGATCGTCCAACGCTGATCGTCGTCCAGAAGACTGTTGTCGGGCATCGCTTCCTCCATGCCGCATCACCGTGACGCTGACCAGTTACCCCGCGCCGGTGAAGCGTGCGTCCCGCCGCTTGCGGTCAATGCCGCGCGGCGGGTAAGAGGCGCGCGAATGGCCCGCATACTCGCTTTCGTGCTCGCCGCGCTGGCCCTCCTCGCGCCGCTCGCCACCCAAGCCGATCCCGCGGATGTCACCGCCGCGGCGCGCGGGGTGGTGCGGGTGGTGATCGTCAGCACGCAAGGCGACCAGCTCGTTCCCCTGAGCCACGGGACCGGGTTCGCCGTGACGCCGACGCGGATCGTCACCAATGCGCACGTCGTCGGCCAGGTACAGCAGGACGATACGCTCAGCATCGCGGTGGTCCCGCCCGACGGCGGCAACGCGAGCTTTGCCAAAGTGCTGGCCGTGAGCCCGCGCAACGACCTGGCGCTAATCGAGATCACCGGCAAGCTGCGCCTTCCGCCGCTCACCATCGCCAGCGGTCCACCCGGGGACGGCAGCGAAGTCGCCGCGGTCGGCTACCCGATGAACGTCGACCTCGCGCAAGGGCTCGACATCTCGGATATCTTCCACTCGCAGCCGCCGGTGAAGAGCCGCGGCTACATCTCGGGCGCGCGGCCGAGCCGGCAATTCGACACGATCCTGCACACCGCGCCTATTGCGCGCGGCAATTCGGGCGGTCCTCTGCTGGACCCGTGCGGCCGCGTGCTCGGGGTCAACAGCTTCGGCTCCGATTCGGATGGCGCCGATGCCGAGTTTTACTTCGCCGTCTCGGACCGCGAGCTACTGCCGTTCCTGCGCAGCAACGGGGTCAGCCCAAGCGTCAACGGGCTCCCGTGCCGCAGTCTGGCGGACCTCGACGCAGCCGAGCGCGAACGCAGCGCGCAGGCGCAGGCGGACGCGCGCCAGGCGCTCGAGGCGCGATCCGAAGCCACCCGCAGCAAGCGCGAGCGCGCCGAACTCGAAGCGCAGATGGCGGTGCTCGGCCAGCGCGACGACGCGATGGCGCTGGCGTTCGTGCTGCTGCTGATCGCCGGGGGCGCAGGCATGGCGTCGTGGCAGATCAAGCGCGACGAGGAGGAGCAGAAGAAGGTACTGGTCGCCGGGGGCGTAGCGGCGGCGGCGCTGATCGGTGCCCTGGCAATCTGGGCCACGCGCCCGGGTCTCGATACAATCGACCGGCGGGTCAACGAGGCGATGCAGCCGGGCACAGCAGCCACCGCCGCGGCGGGCACCCGCGCGAGCGGCGGCGCGATGCTCTGCACGCTCGACGTGGCGCGCAGCCGGGCGACTGGGGACGCACCGCAGGACCTCGCGTTCGACTGGAACACGGGCGGCTGCGTCAACGGGCGCACGCAGTACGGGCTGGCAAGCGGCAGGTGGACGCGGCTGTTCGTGCCCGACACCGAGGAGACGATCTCGGTCAACAGCTACGATCCCGACAGCAAGACCTTCAAGACCGAGCGCTACCTCCTCTCGCGCAGCACGATGGAGCAAGCCCGGGCCGAGCGGCGCAAATACCATCCGCCCGCGTGCGGGGCAGGCAACGCCGCGAGCGACCTCGGTGAGATGCAATCCGCGGTGGTGTCGCTCCTGCCCGATCAACCGAACGAGCGCCTCGTCTATACCTGCGCGCCGAAGAGCGCAGGCTAGGCCGCGAGCGGCTCGCCGCTCAGCGTGATGCGGTGCATCTCCCGGGCGTGACCCGGATAGTCGTTGAGCGCGCGGTGCCAGGTCGTCCGATTATCCCAGATCGCGACCGTGCCGGGCCGCCATTCCACCCGCGACTGCACTCGCTCGTCCATCGCCGCGGAGAACAGCCGCTGGAGCAGCGGGAGGCTCTCAGCGCGGCTCTTGCCCACGAGGTTGATCGTGAAGGCCGGGTTGACGTAAAGCAGCCGGCGGCCGGTGCGGGGGTGGCGCACCACCACCGGATGAGTGGCGCCGGTCGTCATCTCCTGCCCGCGCAAGTCGCCGCCCTGGTCAGTCTGCGCGTAAATGCCGTCGGGCGCATAGACGTGGTCGGCGGTGTGCCAGGCCCGCAGGTCCTCGACCTCGGCCTTGAGATCGTCGTCCAGCAAGTCGTAGGCGGCGCCCATGTGCGCGAACAGCGTGTCGCCCCCGGTCGGCGGCAGCGTCCGGGCGACGAGGATCGAGCCCATCGCCGGCACCTGGTCGTACGAATGGTCGGTGTGCCATCCGCCGCCGATATTGGTCTCCTGGTCCGCCCGCTTCCGCACGATCGCGATCTGCGGGTATTGGTCCTGCAGCGGGAAGTAGTTGTTGATGTCGATCCCGCCCCAGCGCTCCGCCAGCGCGATGTGCGCCTCGGGGCTCAGAGCCTGATCGCGCAGCACCGCGACGCCGTGCATGTGGACCGCGTCGCGCAGGGCATCGAGCTCGGCGCCGTCGACGCTTGCCAGGTCGATCCCGTGAATCTCCACGCCGCACAGAGGCGCCAGAGGGCTCGTCTCCATCGCTCATCTCCCATGGTTTCGCCGCACCATAGCGCAGCTTGACGGGGCCCGGAATATGCTGGCTGGAGTCGGGTTGCATCGCAGCATGGGCGATGATAGGGGCGCGCCAGCTTTGCCGGGGTGGGCCGCCAGTCCGCCCCCGTTTGCATAGCGACCGACAACTATTTCCCGGACCCAAGAGGACCATAAGCGCGTGGATATTTCCGCCGGTATTCAGGCTAGCCTCGCAGGACGTTACGCCTCCGCGCTGTTCGAACTCGCGAGCGAGGCCGGCACGGTCACTGCGGTCGAGGGCGATCTCGAGAAGCTCGACGGCGCGCTCGCCGAATCGGCGGACCTGCGCGCGTTGACGAACAACCCCGAGATCGGCCGCACCGCCAAGGGCGCGGCGATGGACGGCGTCGCTGGCCTGCTCGGCCTCAGCGAGTTGACCCGCCACTTCATCGGCGTGCTGGCGGAAAATCGCCGGCTCAATTCGCTCAAGGACATGATCCGCGCGTTCCACACGATCGCCGCCGCGCAGCGCGGCGAGGTCAGCGCCGAGGTCGCCAGCGCGCACGCCCTGACCGACGCGCAGATCGACCAGCTCAAGACCAAGCTCACGCAGCGCGAAGGGCGCACCGTGAAGCTTTCCACCCGCGTCGACCCCGACCTGCTCGGCGGCCTCGTGGTCACCATCGGATCGAAGCGGATCGACGGCTCGATCCGCACCCGTCTCAACTCACTCGCTCAGGCCATGAAGGGCTAATCTAGTCATGGAAATTCGCGCCGCAGAAATCAGCAAGGTCATCAAGGACCAGATCGCCAACTTCGGCACCGAGGCGGAAGTCTCGGAAGTCGGTTCGGTGCTCTCGGTCGGTGACGGCATCGCCCGCATCCACGGCCTCGACAAGGTCCAGGCCGGCGAGATGGTCGAATTCGCCAACGGCGTGCAGGGCATGGCGCTGAACCTCGAAGCCGACAACGTCGGCGTCGTGATCTTC
>JBQCFR010000390.1:0-6941 GCA_051958885.1 Tsuneonella sp. | reverse complement strand
TGACCATTCCCCGCCCGTCGGTGATTCGCCAGTGCCGGGTCATCAGCCGCACCCGCTCGTGCGTGCCGTTCTCGATCCGGATGTGATAGACCCAGAACCACTTGCCCGCGTCGGGTCGGCTTTGTTCGGGCAGGAAGTTGACCGCCACCCGCACGGTGATGCCCTGCGTGATAGCGGCGTGCTGGAACAACTGCTTCATGTCGCTCTCGGCCCTAGCGAACTTGACGCCGCCGCGCAAAGGTCAGGCGACGAGCCGAGTGGCGTCCGCCAGCACGTTGTCCTCCGAAACGAGTTGCCACACCACCCCGTCGGGCACGAAATCGAGCGACACCTCGGCGCGCAGCCCGACGCGCGGGATATCCTCGATCAGCGTCGTGCCGAAGCCCCGGCGGCTCGGCGGCCCGACTTCCGGGCCGCCCTGCTCGCGCCAGGAAATGCGGAACCGCGATCCCTCGCACTCCCATTCGACATCCACCCGTCCCTCGGCCAGCAGCAGCGCGCCGTATTTGAGCGAATTGGTCGCGAGTTCATGGATCGCCATGCCGATCACTTCTGCCGCGCGCGGTGTCAGCGCGCAATCCGGGCCCGAGGTGTGGACCCGCCCGCGCGCGTCGCTGACGACCGCTAGTTGGAGCCGCACGAGTTCTTCCACCGGAACCTCGCGCCAGTCGCGCCGGACGAGGATATCCTGATTGACCGCGAGGCTGCCGACGCGCTCCTCGAAGCGCTTGACCAGTGCCGGATCGACTCCGATCGAGCTGCGCGCGAGCGCCTGCACTTTGGCGAGCATATTCTTGGCGCGGTGATTCACCTCGCGCAGCAACAGCGTGATCTGCTCGGCCTGCTCGCGCTGATCGGTGATATCGGTGTTGGTGCCGAACCAGTTGGTGATGTCGCCGTTCGCGCCGCGGATCGGCTGCGCGCGGCTGAGGAACCAGCGCCACTCGCCGCTGGCGCTGCGGAGCGGGAACAGGTCTTCCCACGCCTCGGCATTCTCGATGCTGTGGCGGAAGTGCTCGGTGACGCGCTCGACGTGATCGGGATGATGGACTTTCCTCCAGTCCCAGCCGTCCGTCTCCCGCTCGGCGACGCCGGTATATTCGTACCAGCGCCGGTTGTACCAGTGGATGTCGCCGTTGGCCTCGGCGATCCAGGCCAGCTGCGACATGTTGTCCGCCAGCATCCGGAAGCGCAGCTCGCTGTCCTGCAGGCGGTCCTCGATCTGCGCGCGTTCGGTCGCATCGCGCGCGATCTTGCTGGCGCCGACGATTGTTCCCTCTGCGTCGCGCATGGGCGAGATGGTCACCGCCACTTTGAGCGGACGCCCGCTCTTGTGCACGCGGTCGGCGATCGACAGGCCGACCTTATGGCCGGCTCGAATGAGGCCGAGAATGCGGTCTTCTTCGTCCTGGCAGCCGGGGGGCAGGAGCCTGCGGATCGATTGCCCGATCATCTCCTCGGCGGTCCACCCGAACAGCCGCTCGGCCGCCGGGTTCCAGCTCACCACTCGGCCTTCGAGGTCCTTGGCGACGATCGCGTCGTCGGACGATTGAATCAGAGCCTTGTAGTGGTCTTCAGCCTGCACCGTGTGGCCTCATGGGCGCGCCGCCCGCCGCGCGCGCGCATCTCCAGCGCCGCGAGGCGCACAATTCGCTTTAAACGGCGGCATCTTCGTCCCGGTTCCTCGCGCCGTGCAATTCTTCCTCGATCTGGCCCAGACGCTCCTTGCCGAAGAACATCTCGCGGCCCACGAACCAGGTCGGAATGCCGAATGCGCCGCGCTCGACTGCATGCGCGGTATTGTCGATCAGGCGCTGCTTGATGCCCGGGTCCTGCGCCGCGGCAAAGAGCGCGGCGGCGTCGAACCCGCCGGCCGCCAGAGCTCCGCCGAGCGCATCGGCATCGCTCACGTCGAGCCCGCGTTCCCAGATCGCGGTGAGCAGGCATTCGGCGAGCGCGGCGCGCTGCTCTCCCTCCACAGCCAGCAGCATCCGCTGCGGGGTGACCGAAACGAACGGAAAATGCGGGTTCATCGCGAACTGCGTGAGCCGGTGGCCCTCGACGAAGCGGCGCAGCTCGAGCGCGGCGTATTCGACCTTACCCTTCACATCGGCGTCGCGGATCATCGGCGGGGCGTTGCCGGTCAGCTTGTGCATCCCGCCCAGCAAAACCGGCGTGATCGCGAGCTCGGCGCCGGTGCGCGCAAGCACGTCCTTGAGCGGCCACATGCGAGGTAGGCATTGGGGCTGACCACGTCGAACACGAACTCCAGCGTCTTGCGCACTGCCATCAGAAGGTCTCCTGCCACGGCCTTAAATCGAGTTCGTGCGTCCATGCGTCGCGCGGCTGGCGCCATAGGCGCACGTACTCGGCCGCGATGTGGTCCGGCGTGAGCAGCGCCTCGTTCGCCAGCGCTTCCTCCCAGTCGGGCCGCATTCCGCGGATGAAGGCGCCATCGACCGCACCGTCGATCACCACGTGCGCGACGTGAATGCCCTGCGGCCCAAGCTCGCGCGCCATGCTCTGCGCTAGCGCGCGCAGCGCATGTTTCGCGCCCGCGAAGGCGGAGAAGCCCGCGCCGCCGCGCGTGCTTGCAGTGGCGCCGGTGAAAATCACCGTGCCCCGCCCGCGCGGGACCATGCGGCGCGCCGCCTCGCGCCCGGCCAGGAAACCCGCGAACGCAGCCATTTCCCACACCTTGCGGTAGACCTGCGCGGTGGTTTCGCGAATGCCGAAGCGCACGTTGGCGCCGATGTTGAACACCGCGACTTCGATAGGGCCAACCTCAGCCTCGATGGTCTCGAACAGTGCGACCGTCTCGTCCTCGTCGCGCGCGTCGCAGCCGAACGCCCGCGCTTGCCCGCCCGCTGCCTCGATCTCCCCGACTAGCGCGCCCAGCTGGTCAGTGTGGCGCGCGCGGCGGGTCACGCAGGCCGTGAGGCCCTGAGCCGCAAAGGCGTGTGCGCAGCTGCGTCCGATGCCGTCGCCCGCGCCGACAATCAGCGCGGCGCCGGTCACAGTCCGGCCCGGGTGAGCGCCTGATCGAGGTCGGCGATCACGTCGAGCGGATCCTCGAGCCCGACGTTGATGCGCAGCATCCCTTCGGTGACGCCCATTTCCGCGCGCGCTTCGGGGCTCATGCTGGCATGCGTCGTGCTCGCGGGGTGGCAGATGAGCGTGCGCGAATCGCCGATGTTGTTCGAGATATCGACCAGCTCGAGCGCGTCGAGCAGCGCGAACGCCTGCGCGCGGTCCTCGACCTCGAACGCGAAGATCGGCCCCGCGGCCTTCATCTGCTTCATCGCGAGCGCGTGGCGCGGATGGCTCGGCAGCCCAGGGTGGAGGATGCGCGGCACCCGGCCTTCGACGAAGCGGCCGACCTCAAGCGCGTTCTCGCTCTGCTTGTGTGCGCGTAGCTCGAGCGTCTCGAGCCCCTTGAGCACCACCCACGCGCTGAACGGCGACAGATTCGGGCCGGTGTTGCGCTGGAACGGCAGCAGCACCTCGTTCACGAACTGCTCGCTGCCGCACACCGCGCCGGCGAGCACGCGTCCCTGCCCGTCCATCAGCTTGGTCGCCGAGTAGGCCACCACGTCCGCGCCGAAGTCCATCGGCCGCTGCAGAACGCTGGTCGCGAAGGCGTTGTCGACCACGCTGACGATCCCATGCGCCTTGGCCACGCCGCAGACGTGGGCGAGGTCGATCACGTCGAGCGTCGGGTTGGCGGGGGTTTCGAAGAAGAACACCTTGGTGTTCGGCCGGATCGCCGCCTCCCACGCCGCGTCGTCGGTGCCGTCCACCACCGTGCTCTCGATGCCGAAGCGCGGGCAGAGCTGATCGATCAGCCAGCGGCACGAGCCGAACGCCGCGCGCGCGGCGCCCACGGGGTCGCCGGCGGACAGCTGGCACAGCAGCGCGGCGGTCATCGCGGCCATCCCGCTCGCCTGCACGCGGCAGGCGTCGGCGCCTTCGAGCAGTGCGATCCGCTCCTCGAGCATTGCCACGGTGGGGTTCTGCAGCCGCGAGTAGGTCATCCCCTGCGCCGCGCCGGTGAAGCGGTCGGCGACGGTCTGCGCGTCGTCGTAGGAATAGCCCGAGGTGAGGAACAGCGCCTCGCTCGTTTCGCCGTGCTCGGAGCGCCACGTCCCGCCGCGCACCGCCTGCGTCGCGGGGCGCCACCGGCGCGTGGCGGCGCGGTTTCTTCCGCTCGTTTTCTTCATGGGCCGCGCTCTAGAAGCGGGCGGGCCGCGGGCGCAACGAAAAAGCGGGACCCTGCACGGAGCCCCGCTTCCTGCGACCACAACGCGATGGGATCAGGCGCTGACGGAGTTGTCGTTGTTATTGTTGTCGAGCAGCAGCAGCAATGCCATGCCGACCGCGGCGATAAGCACGATGATCACCGCCGGACCGAACTCGCCGTGGAGGTCGCTCTCCGCGGCGGCAGGCGCGCTGGAGCGGTCGGCCAAGGCAGTTGCGGCCTGCGCGGCGACGGGCATCGCGCCGAGCGAAGCCGCGGCGGAAACGAGAGCGAGGTGGCGAAGAGTCATTGGAATTCCTTTCGTCGTCACTCGCGCAAACGCCTGGAGCTACAAAGGTTTCCGGGCAGCGGCAAAGCGTTGGGCCTTAGAGACGAGCTGAGATTCGGCCTCGGCGTCTCATGGAGCCGCTTGCCGCGCCGCTATCCGTTTCCTAATGCGCGCGCGCCGATGACCTCCGCGCCGCACCATCCCCGCGATCCGCTCGCCTGGTGCGCCGGCCTCACGCTCGCGTTCCTCGCGCTCATGCTGGTGCGCCTCGGCATGCCGACCAAGCTCTATTTCGACGAGATCCATTACGTGCCCGCGGCGCGCGACCTGATGCACCTCACCGCATGGAAGAACAAAGAGCACCCGATGTTCGGCAAGGAGATGCTGGTCGTTGGCATGGCCCTGTTTGGCGACAACCCCTGGGGCTGGCGCCTGCTGCCCGCGCTCGCCGGGGCCGGCACGCTGTTCGCCAGCATGCGCGCGCTGTGGTTCGCCAGTTGCAGCCGGTTCGCGACACTCGCTTACGGCGTGCTGCTGGCGACCGGCATCATGCTGTTCGTCCAGTCGCGTGTGGCAATGCTCGACATCTTCATGCTGGCGACGCTGGCGCTCGCTTATTGGCAGCTCGCCGGTGCGGTGCGCGAGCCCGAGACCGCGCGCCGGCGGCTGGCGGTCGCCGGCGTGGCGCTCGGCCTCGCGATGGGGAGCAAGTGGAACGCGGTGCTGCCGGCGATGGTGCCGGGGATCGCGTTCCTCGTCGTGCGGCTGAGGGCAGGCGGTCCGCGCGGGCTCTGGTCGCATCGCGGCGCACCCGTGCCGGGGATGACTCTGCCGGAGGCGGCGCTGTGGCTCGGGATCGTGCCGCTGCTGTTCTACTGGCTGACGTTCACGCCGGCGCTGCTGTTTCCCGAGAAGGGCATGCAGATCGGCCACTTCCTCGCGCTGCAGCAGGAGATGGTGCGGCTCCAGCAGAGCGTCGTCAAACCGCACCCGTACATGACGCGCTGGTGGCAATGGGTGCTCGACCTGCGCGGTATCTGGTATCTCTACGAGCCGATCGACGGCGCGCAGCGCGGCATCCTGATGCTCGGCAACCCGTTCACCTTCATCGCAGCGCTGCCCGCGGTGCTGTGGTGCGCCTGGGCGGGGTGGAAGGGCCGCCACGATGCGCTGGCGGTGGCGCTGCTCTACGCGGTGACGATCGGGTTCTGGGTGTTTGCCAGGAAGCCGGTGCAATTCTTCTATCACTACCTCACGCCGAGCATGTTCCTGCTCGCCGCGCTCGCGCTCGCGCTCGCCGAATGGTGGAAGCGCGGCCACCGCTGGCCGGGACTGCTGACGCTGGCGGTGAGCTGCGCGGTGTTCGCGTGGTTCTACCCGATCCTCAGCGCCGCGCCGCTGCACGGCGGCAAGAAGGCGTTCGAGTACTGGATGCTCCTCGATACCTGGCGCTAGAGGCCGAGGCGCTAGCCGAAGCGCCCCCAAACGAAGCGGCTCGACAGCGCGTAGTTCCACACCGAGCCGACGACGATTCCGCACAGCGCGGCCGGGTACGCGTGCATACCCATGCGCACCAGCACCGCCGCCACCCCCACGTTTGCCAGCAGCCCGACCGAGCAGGTCATCGCAAAGCGCAGCCACCCGCGCAGCAGCGCCGAGGGCCCCTTCAGCCGCTTGTCGGCGTAGGTGAGCGAGTTGTTGAGCACGAAATTGAACGTCATCGCGACGAGCGCGGCGAGCGTCTGCCCGATCTCGAACTCGGTCAGCGGATGCTGCGCCAGCGCCCCCCTGCTAGCGGCGAGGAATGCGCTGAGCACCGCCATGTGGACCACCACGCCGGCCGCGCCGATAGTCCCGAACAGCGCGAAGCGGGTGGGGACGATACGCCCCAGCCACTTGTCGTATAGCCCGACGAGGAATTCGAACACCACGGTGCGGTCCAGCTTGCTTTCTCCATCGGCCCGGGCGGCGAACTGCAGCGGGAATTCCTTGACCCGCATCGGGGTTTCGACGGTCGCCAGGATGTCGAGCAGGATCTTGAAGCCGATGCCAGACAGGCGCGGGGCGTATTGGCGCAGCGCGTCGGCGCGGAGCATGAAGAAGCCGCTCATTGGATCGCTGAGCTCGACCCCAGTCACCTTGCGCGCCAGCGAATTGGCAAGGCGGGAGCCCTTCTCGCGCGCTTCGCTCGACAGCCCCGCGGCGCTCGCGCCCTCGGCGAAGCGGCTGGCGTAGGCGAGGTCGTATTCGCCCGAGCGGATCGCCGCGAGCATTTGCGGCAGTAGCGCGGGATCGTGCTGGTGATCGGCGTCCATCACCGCGACGATCGGCGCGGCGGTCGCGCACATCCCCTCGATCGCCGCGCTGGCGAGCCCGCGCCGGCCGATCCGCTGGAGAACGCGGACGCGGGGATCG
>JBQCFR010000389.1:0-2060 GCA_051958885.1 Tsuneonella sp. | reverse complement strand
GCTTGCCGCCTGCTTAGCTTCTTCAAGCGTAGCGAACTTGTTGAGAGTGACAGAGGTCGAGTCGGCGGATACATTGAGCATGGGTACAATCCTCGTATCTAGTGAGGCTCGCCCTCGCGGACGGCCAGGCGCAGCAACGCCTGGCCGTTTTTATACGTTCACAAACTAGCGTTCGTCAATAGGCGCCACTGCGGAATACGTGCGATACTGCACGTAAGATGACCTAGGCTTGCACGTAGCGCACCCGCGATCCGTCTTTTGTGCGCGTTATCAGCCCCTTCGCTAGAGCCTCTCCGAGAAGCGAGTGACTCAGATGATTTCGGTGCTCGCCCAAATACGAACTCTCCAAACCTAAGGCGGAAGCAATCTCGGCGTTGGTCTGGTGCGGGTTTGCGACGATGTAAGCTACCACGATGTCGAGCAGGGCAGCTCGATGCGCTTGGGCTTGAGTCTTCAATTCAGCCATTGAGTATCTCCCGCGCCATTCCTCCGCCGGCGAAGAATTCGTAGAACCCAAGCTGCGCCATGCGCTCTCCTTGCCGCGAAGCTCCGCGGAGGGAAACCCCGCCTTGGCGAGTCTTCCCCCAATGCCTACCTAGTCGTCGCAACCCTGCCGCATCGCGGCTTGCGCTTCAAGAACAAATCTGGAACACCGCCCGGCAATGTCCCTCACCACCATCTCCGTCCGCGGCGCGCGGGAGCATAATCTCAAGGGGATCGACATCGATCTGCCGAGGGATAGCCTGATTGTGATCACCGGGCTCTCCGGCTCGGGCAAGTCGAGCCTCGCGTTCGACACGATCTATGCCGAGGGGCAGCGGCGTTACGTGGAGTCGCTCAGCGCCTACGCGCGCCAGTTCCTCGAGATGATGCAGAAGCCCGATGTCGAGCATATCGACGGGCTTTCCCCGGCGATCTCGATCGAGCAGAAGACGACGTCTCGCAACCCGCGCTCCACGGTCGCCACCGTGACCGAGATCTACGACTACATGCGCCTGCTGTGGGCGCGGGTCGGCGTGCCGTACTCGCCCGCCACCGGGCTGCCGATCGAGGCGCAGACCGTCTCCAACATGGTCGACCGGGTGATGGCGCTGCCCGAGGGCACGCGCGCCTACCTGCTCGCGCCGGTGGTGCGCGGCCGCAAGGGCGAGTACCGCCGCGAACTCGCCGAGTGGCAGAAGGCCGGCTTCACCCGCGTGCGCATCGACGGCGAGATGTACCCGATCGAGGAAGCCCCCGCGCTCGACAAGAAGTACAAGCACGACATCGAGGTGGTGGTCGACCGCATCGCGGTGCGAGAGGGCATCGAGACGCGGCTGGCCGACAGCTTCGAACAGGCGCTCAAGCTGGCCGAGGGGCTGGCCTATGTGGATCTGGCGGATGGGACGGTCGCCGACCTGGCCCCCATCGCCCGCTCCGCGGGCTCCTCCCCCAGAGGGGGAGTTTCTGAGTCTCCCCCCCTGGGGGAGGTGGCAGCGCGCAGCGCTGACGGAGGGGGAGAGAAGATTGGTGCGATGAAAGGCGCCGGCCTCCCGGCCAACCGCATCGTCTTCAGCGAAAAGTTCGCCTGCCCGGTCTCCGGCTTCACCATCGAGGAGGTCGAGCCCCGCCTGTTCTCCTTCAACGCCCCGCAAGGCGCGTGCCCGGCGTGCGACGGGCTGGGCGAGAAGCTGCTGTTCGATCCGCAGCTGGTGGTGCCGAACGAGCATCTCAGCCTGAAGCAGGGCGCGGTGGTGCCGTGGGCCAAGTCCAACCCGCCGAGCCCGTACTACATGCAGGTGCTCTCCAGCCTGGCGCGCGAGTACGGCTTCGACCTCGCCACGCCGTGGGACGAGCTCGCCCCCGAGCATCGCGAGGTCATCCTCCACGGCACGCATGGCCAGCCGGTCGCGCTGACCTTCAAGGACGGGCGCAAGGAATACACCGTGCGCAAGGCGTTCGAGGGCGTGATCGGCAATCTGAACCGCCGCATGCTGCAGACCGACAGCGCGTGGATGCGCGAGGAGCTGAGCAAGTTCCAGACCGCGCAGCCGTGCGAGGTGTGCGGCGGCAAGCGGCTC
>JBQCFR010000388.1:0-2891 GCA_051958885.1 Tsuneonella sp. | reverse complement strand
TTGCCGGGGCGCGCCTGCTCGATGCCGATCATCAGGCATTCGTGCGTGACATCGACCAGCCGCTTGGCCTTCAGCGCCACGTCGCCGACGAGGTACATGCGGCTGGTGTCGCCGTGCCAGCCGTCGAGCAGCGGGGTCACGTCGATATTGACGATGTCGCCGTCCTTGAGCGCCTTGTCGCCCGGGATGCCGTGGCACACCACATGGTTGATCGAGATGCAGCAGCTGTGCGTGTAGCCGCGATAGCCGAGGGTAGCCGGAACGGCCCCGCCGTCGAGCGTCATCTGCCGCACCACGTCGTCGAGCTCGCCGGTGGTGACCCCGGGCTGGACCATCGGCGCGAGCGCGTCGAGAATCTCGGCCGCGAGCCGCCCGGCCCTGCGCATTCCTTCGAACCCCTCGGGCCCGTGGAGCTTGATCGTGCCGTCGCGAATGACGGTCTCGGTTCCGGTGACGGTCTGGTACTGGGTCATGGGGTCCACATAGGCGCTCCGCCGTGGTTCGTCATCCCCGCACCCACCCCCACACCCACACCCGCTCACCCTGAGCTGTCGAAGGGTGCCGCGCAACGGCGGGGCAAGGCGCAGCGTCCTTCGACAAGCTCAGGACGAGCGGGGCGTGCTATTTTTTCAAACTGAACGCCGACTCGTACTCCGGCTTCACCGCCGCGAGCACTTTCGCGTCCACGGGGAAGTCGAGCTCGTACGCCCCCTCGGCATAGGGTCCGGCCACATACGGCCCGAACCACACCGTCAGCCGGTCGAAGGTCCGGCGATTGGACGATCCGACCAGCACCGTCGCATCCTTGATGTGCTGGCACGAGTTGAACCCGTAATCCTCACCTTGGGGAGTCTGCGGCACCGCCTCCCCGCGCTTCTTTGCGCGCTCGGCGTTGAGCTTGTCGCACAACGATGGCCCCAGCGCCGCCTCGAGCGCGGCGGGCGAGGCGAACATATCGGCGCCGTCCAGCGCGACGTTCCTGCCCTTGTCCCACACCAGCGAGGTCAGCCCGTACATCCCGTGCGCGCCGCCGGTGTAAGTCGAGAAATCGCCCGACAGGCTGAGAAAGTCAGGCAGGTCAGCGACCACCTTCCACTCCTCCATCCAGCTGTGCGGATTGTAGGGGTAGTCGTTTGCCTTGGCCTGGGCGCGGTCGTCCTTCGACTGCTTGATCAGGTCGTCCTTCGCCTTGGCGGCCTCGGCTTCGAGCTTCCGCGCCAGCAGCGGGTAGGCCCCGACCTGCGACGGGTAGGCAAAGGCATAGGAGTAGAGGTCGTTGTCCTCCTTGACCGCCTTCGCCGCGCCGGCGCGTGGACCTGATGACGCCGCGCTGGCCGAGGCGCTGGCGCGGTGGTGCTGCACGCCGGCGTCGTGCGCCACCTCCGCCGGCGACGAGCACGCCGCGAGGATCAGCAGCACCAGCGGCAAGAATGGGCGAGGCGGCATTGGCATTCTCCGGGCGAAGGGCGATATGCCCTGTCTATGAGCGACAGCACCCAGCTTATCCAGCCCGACCGCGGCCAGGCCGCCACCGCGATCCACCTTGTGAACAAGGACAGCTTCCCGGCGTGGGCGGCGAAGCTGACACCCGCGCAGCGCGCCGCGCTCGACGGGCAGAAGTTCGACGGCGGCGGCTACCAGGTGGGCGTCGTGCCCGATGGCGACGGCTGGTTCGCGGTCGGCGGAGTGGCCGATCCGCAGAACCTGTCGAGCTGGTGCATGGCCAAGCTCGCCGAGGCGCTGCCCGCCGGCACCTATCGCCGCGCCGAGGGCGAGCCCGGGCCGGCGCTGTTCGGCTGGCAGACCGCGCAATACCGCTTCACCCGCTACAAGGGCGACGACGACGCCGCCGGCCCGCGCGTGCTGCTGACCAGGGACGCCAAGGCGATCGAGCCGATGATCGCCGAGGCGCGCGCGGCGGCCAGGGTGATGGACCTGGTCAACAACCCGGCCGAGGACATGGGTCCCGCCGCGCTCGAGGCGGAGGTCGAGGCGCTCGCCAAGGCGCACAAGGCGCAGCTCAGCGTCACGAAGGGCGAGGCGCTGGCCCGCGAATACCCGATGGTTCACGCTGTGGGCCGCGCCGCCGCGCGCGAGCACGCGCCGCGGCTGCTCCACCTTACATGGGGCAAGGAGGGCGATCCGGTGCTGGCGCTCGTCGGCAAGGGTGTGTGCTTCGATTCGGGCGGGCTCGACATCAAGCCGCCCTCGGGCATGCTGCTGATGAAGAAGGACATGGGCGGCGCGGCGCATGCGATCGCGCTCGCCGGCCTGGTGATGGGCGCGGGGCTCAGGGTGCGGCTGCACCTGCTGGTGCCGGCGGTCGAGAACGCGGTCGCCGGCAACGCCTTCCGCCCCGGCGACGTGCTGCGCAGCCGCAAGGGGCTGAGCGTCGAGATCGGCAACACCGACGCCGAAGGCCGGCTGATCCTCGGCGACGCGCTCGCCCGCGCGAGCGAGGAGAGTCCGGACCTGATCGTCGATTTCGCGACGCTCACCGGGGCGGCGCGGGTGGCGCTCGGGCCCGACCTGCCGGCGCTGATGGCGCGGCGCGACGAGACGGCGGATGCGCTGCTCGCGGCGGGCAAGGCGCACGACGACGAATGCTGGCAGCTGCCCCTGCCCGAGGCGTACGCCGAGTATCTCAAGTCCGACATCGCCGACACCAACAACGCGGGCACGAATGGGTTTGCCGGCGCGAGCGTCGCCGGGCTGTTCCTCGACAAGTTCGTCGGCGACGGAGTCGACTGGGCGCATTTCGACACCTTCGCGTGGCGTCCCGCGGCGAAGCCCGGCCGGCCCAAGGGCGGCGCGGCGCTGAGCCTGCGCGCTGCCTGGCACATGCTCCAGGCGCGCTACGGATGAGGCGTGCCGGCGCGCTTGCAGTGCTG
>JBQCFR010000387.1:0-5752 GCA_051958885.1 Tsuneonella sp. | reverse complement strand
ATGACGTCATGGCTTCGAAACAGCGCGAAGCACGTCGCGCCAGAGCCCGACATGCGGGTCAGAAACGCCTCGGTCTTGCGGAGTGCCGCCAGCACGTCGGCGATCGGCGGACAGAGGCGAATGGCCGGCTCTTCGAGATCGTTACGCCCTTCGGTTGCTATGCGCGATGCCGGTCCGTCGGGGAGTGGGCCGCGGTCGCGCCCGTCCCACGCGGCGAACACCGAACCGGTCGAAAGTGGCGTGCGCGGATTGACCAGCAGCACCGGCGTGCCCGCGAGATCGTTCTCGAGCGGAGCTAAATCAGTGCCGGTGCCCCGCCCCACGCACATGAGGCTTGCAACACAGGCCGGCACGTCCGCACCGAGCTTGGCCGCTCGTTCGCGCCAGTCCTCAGGCAGACCGTGCAAGGCCTCCACGATCCGAAAGACCGCTCCAGCGTCTGCCGATCCGCCGCCGAGCCCGGCAGCGACAGGCAGGTTCTTCTCCAGAGTCACGGCCAGACCATCTGAACGGGGCAGCTTCGCAAGCGCTTGAGCGGCGATATTACTAAATGGATCAGCCAGTTGCGGCGCGAACTCGCCAACAACCCTCAACTCGTCGCGCGGATCCGCGCGGCCGGTGAGCGAGTCCCCCGCATCGACGAACGCGAAGAGCGTTTCGAGGTCATGGTACCCGTCCCCCCGCCGCCGCCGCACATGCAACGCAAGGTTGATCTTGGCGTAGGCGGTCTCGCGCATCAGTCCTGTCCATGCCCCAGTTCGGCGAGGACTACATATTCGGATAATTAGGCCCGCCGCCGCCTTCGGGCGTGGTCCAGGTGATGTTCTGGTTGGGGTCCTTGATGTCGCAGGTCTTGCAGTGGACGCAGTTCTGCGAGTTGATCTGGTACCTCGGTTCGCCGGTCGCCTCGTCCACCAGCCACTCGTAGACGCCCGCCGGGCAGTAGCGGGTCGAGGGACCGCCATAGACGCCCAGCTCGCTCGCCTTCTGCAGCGGATAATCTTTCACGATCAGGTGGTTGGGTTGGTCTTCGGCGTGATTGGTGTAACTGAAGCTGACGCTCGTCAGCCGGTCGAAGCTGATCACCCCGTCGGGTTTGGGATAGGTGATCTGCGGGTAGAGGTCCGCGCGGCCGGTCAGCTCGTAATCGGGCTCGTGCTTCATCGAAGGCAGGATCGGCAGCTTGAAATAGCGCAGCCACATGTCGAGCCCGGCGACGATTGTGCCGAAATCGCCGCCGAATTTGGCAACGGCGGGCTGCGCATTCTGCACCAGTTTCAGCTCGTGCGCGATCCAGCTTTCGCGCACCGCGCTATCGTAGTCCATCAACGCGGTCTTCTCTTCACCGCGCCCGATCGCCGCGGCGATCGCCTCGGCGGCGAGCATACCGCTCTTGATCGCGGTGTGGCTGCCCTTGATCCGCGGGACGTTGACGAAGCCCGCCGCGCAGCCGATCAGCGCGCCGCCGGGGAACGCCAGCCTCGGCACTGACTGCCAGCCGCCTTCGTTGATCGCGCGCGCCCCGTAGGCGACCCGCTTGCCGCCTTCGAGGTATTCGCGGATCGCCGGGTGCTGCTTCCAGCGCTGGAATTCCTGGAACGGACTGACCCAGGGGTTGTGGTAGTCGAGCGCGGTGACGAAGCCGAGCGCCACCTGGCCGTTCGTCTGGTGGTAAAGGAACCCGCCGCCCCAGCTCTCGCTTTCGCTGAGCGGCCAGCCTTGCGTGTGGATCACCCGGCCGGGCACGTGCTTGGCGGGGTCGATGTCCCACAGCTCCTTGATGCCCAGCCCGTAGACTTGCGGCTGGCAGTCGGCTTCGAGGTCGTACTGGGCCTTCATCCGCTTGGTGAGGTTGCCGCGCGCGCCTTCGGCGAACAGCGTGTACTTGGCGTGGATCTCCATGCCCGGCTGGTAATCGCCCTTGTGCGTCCCGTCGGCGGCGACGCCCATGTCCTGCGTGATCACGCCGGCGACCGCGCCGCTCTCGTCGATGATGACTTCGGCGGCCGGAAAGCCGGGGAACACCATCACGCCGAGCGCCTCGGCCTGCTCGGCGAGCCAACGGCACAGGTTGCCGAGGCTGCCCGTGTAGCAACCCTCGTTCGACATGAACGGCGGCATCATCAGGTGCGGCAGCGAGGTCTTGCCCTTCTTCGAGAGCACCCAGTGCCAGTTGTCGGTGACCGGGGTCTCGGCCATCGGGCAGCCCTGCTCGCGCCACTCGGGGAGCAGCTCGTAGAGCGCGCGCGGATCGACCACCGCGCCCGAGAGGATGTGCGCGCCAATCTCGCTGCCCTTTTCGAGCACGACGACCTCGAGCTCGGCATTGAGCTGCTTGAGGCGGATCGCCGCCCCCAGCCCCGCCGGTCCGCCGCCGACGATCACCACGTCGCACGGCATCGATTCACGTTCGCTCATCTCTCGCTTCGTCCCCATTGGAAGTGCCCCGATTGCTTGATTGCAGCGGCAGGGCAGGTCAAGACCCGAACCCCAGCCCATGGCACCTGTCAATTCCCCTTCGCTCGAGGACCAGCTCGCCGCCGCGCTCGCGTGGTGGAGCGAGGCCGGGGTCGATCGGGTCTATCGCGACGAGGCCGAAAGCTGGCTGAGCGAGCCCACGCCGGCGCCGCCGACGGCGACTGCTGGCCGCCCGACCGAACAAGCGCCCGCGCCCGATACGCCGCGGATCGGCGGGCCGCAGACGGGCTGGCCGCAGGACCTCGCCGCATTCGCCCCGTGGTGGCTCACCGAGCCTTCGCTCGACGATGGGGGCAGTTTCCCGCGCGTGGCGCCGCGGGGCCCCCGTCATGCCGAACTCATGGTGCTTGTCGCGCAGCCGGAGGAGAGCGACCAGGGCGAGCTCCTGTCTGGCCGGCACGGTACGCTGCTCGCAGCCATGCTCGGCGCGATGGGCATCGCCCCGTCGGCGACCTACATCGCCGCGGCTCTGCCCCGGCATACCCCGCTGCCCGACTGGACGGTGCTCACCGCTGCGGGGCTCCCCGATCTCACCGCTCACCACGTCGCTCTCGCCGCGCCAACCCGGCTGATCGCGTTCGGACGCAACATCTGGCCGCTCGTCGGGCACGGCACGGCGCAATCGGCTGACGGCTCACATTTTTTTAACCATGAAGGGGTGAGGGTGCCGATGATGGCCGCCGACGGGCTCGACAGGTTGCTGCGCAGTGCAACCGCCAGAGCCGCGTTCTGGCGCCGCTGGCTGGATTGGACGGGCGGGACACGTGACGGGTAAGCGACTGGCGGGAGCATTGATTGCGGGCCTGATGGCCAGCACCCTGGCGACACCGGCGAGCGCCAGCAGCAGCAGCGCCGAATACTTCCGTGCGCGCACCACCAGCTCCAACGTCCCGCAGCTTCTCAGCAACGCCGACCGCGACTGGTACAAGAGCCTGTTCGCCGCGCTCGATCGCAAGGACTGGGCGAAGGTCGATGCGATGTTCGCCGAGCGTCCCGAAGGTCCGCTGCACCAGATCGCCCGCGCCGAATACTATCTCGATGCCGCGAGCCCTAAAGTCGAGCTGCCCGCGATTCAGGCCTGGTTCGCCGGTGGCACCGATCTGCCGCAGGCGGAACAGATGGCGAGCCTCGGCGTCAAGCGCGGGCTGCAGGCACTGCCCGCGCTTCCGCAGGAACAGGACTTCGTTCGTCAGCCCTACACCGGCAAGCGGGTACAGCCCGCAAGCGTGAACGACGGGACGATGCCCGCCGCCATCAGGCAGGCGATCCTCGACCGCATCGTGGCCGATGATCCGGACGGCGCGCGGACGCTGCTCGACGGGATCGACGCCGGCCTCTCCAGCGACGCGCGCGCCGAGTGGCGCCAGCGGGTCGCGTGGAGCTACTACATCGAGAACCGCGACCCCGAGGCCTTTGCGTTCGCGCAAACGGTGCGCGATGGCGGCACCGGCGCGTGGGTAGCGGAAGGCGATTGGACCGCCGGGCTAGCCGCCTGGCGTCTCGGCAGCTGCGACAACGCCGCCGGCGCCTTCGGGCGAGCTGCAGCCAGTGCCCGGAACCCCGAACTGGCCGCCGCGGCCTATTACTGGGCGAGCCGTTCGTTCGTGCGTTGCCGCCAGCCCGAGAAGGCGGCCGAGCAACTGCGCGGCGCCGCCAAGCTCGACGAGACGCTCTACGGCATGCTCGCACGCGAACAGCTGGGCGAACAGCTCCCCAACGCCGGGCGCACGGCGGACTTCGACATGGCCGACTGGCAGCGCCTGCGCGAGGACAGCAACGTGCGCACAGCGGTGGCGCTGGCGGAGATCGGACGCGATTCGCTCGCCGACGAAGTGCTGCGGCACGAGGCGAAGATCGGCGATCCCTCGCGGTACGATGCCCTTTCCCGCCTCGCGCGGGAGCTGGGCTTGCCCTCGACCCAGCTATGGATGGCGTACAACGCGCCGCGCGGAGGCCATGCCGAAACCGCGCTGCGCTTCCCCGCGCCGCGCTGGCAGCCAGCGACCGGCTGGCAGGTCGATCCCGCCCTCGCCTTCGCGCACACATTGCAGGAATCGAACTTCCGCACCGACGCGGTGAGCCCGGCGCAGGCGAAGGGGCTGATGCAGATCACCCCGATCACGGTGCGCCAGCATGCGCCGCAGCTCAACATGAGCGCGAGCTACGTCGATCTCACCGATCCTGCGATCAACCTGGCGTTCGGGCAGCAGAACCTCGAAATGCTGCGCGACAGCAGCGCGACCAAGGGACTGCTTCCCAAGATCATGGCTGCCTACCACGCGGGGCTGGCGCCGGTGACCCGCTGGAACAGCCAGGTCAACGACCAGGGCGATCCGCTGCTCTACATGGAAAGCATCCCGTACTGGGAGACCCGCGGGTACGTCGCGATCGTCATGCGCAATTACTGGATGTACGAGCGGCAGGCGGGCGGGCCGAGCGAGAGCCGCAAGGCGCTGGCGCAGGGCATGTGGCCGACCTTCCCCGAGCTCGCCGGCGGCGGCGCGGTGCGCCTCAGCGCCCGCTGATGGCGGTCGACACCTCCCGCACCTTCACGACAATCAACATCGCGCTGCTGACCGTCTCGGACACCCGGACCGCGGCGGACGACACCTCGGGCGACATCCTCGCCGAACGGATCAGGACCGCCGGCCACCGGCTCGCCGCACGGGCGATCGAGAAGGACGATGCGGCGCTGCTCGCGAGCCGCTTCAACACCTGGATCGACGATCCGCAGATCGATGCGATCGTCTCGACCGGCGGCACCGGTCTGACCGGGCGCGACGTGACGCCCGAAGCACTCGAGCGGCTGAAGGAGTCGGGCGGCTGCCGCGACATCCCCGGCTTCGGCGAGCTGTTTCGGCTGATCAGCTACCGCACGATCGGCACCAGCACGGTGCAGAGCCGCGCCTTGGCGGTGGTCGCGCGCGGGACTTACGTGTTCGCCCTGCCCGGCTCGATCGGCGCGGTGAGGGACGGGTGGGACGGCATCCTCGCCGAGCAGCTCGATAGCCGCAACCGCCCGTGCAACTTCGTCGAGCTGATGCCGCGGCTGCGCGAGACATAGCGCCTTTCGCGACTCGTTTGTTCCATGTATGTTCTCATCATGGAGCAGCGCAAGGAACCCGCCGTGACCGGCAGAGGCGCGCAATCGGGCGCCGTGCCGCAACGCTTCGGTCTCGTGGAGCGCGAGGCCGACGGCGACTGGCGCGACTACATGGAGATGCTCGACGGCCCGCCGGTGAAGCTGCGCACGACCGTCACCGAGGAACATCCC
>JBQCFR010000386.1:0-3863 GCA_051958885.1 Tsuneonella sp. | reverse complement strand
GGCGACGCCGATCCTCGCCGCGGCGACAGTTGCCGGCCACTTGAGCGGTGCGAAGGCTCTGCAAGTGACCTGGCCCACTGCCGGCGTTGTCGCGCGATGCGCCTTCGTCGCGTTCAGCGCCACGACAGCGCACTGGCTTATCTATCTCGGCACCACGCGGGGCGGCGCGGCGACGATCGCGCCGATGACCTATGTGCAGCTGGTGGTCGCGGTGACGCTGGGCTGGCTGTGGTTCGGCGATGCGCCGGATGCGGTGACGATGGTCGGCGCAGCGATCATCATCGGCAGCGGTCTTTACCTCTGGCGTGCCGGAAGAGCGCAACCGGTTGCGATGAGCGATTGACATGATATCATGATATGATATCGCGATATCATAATGACTCGAATCCTCGCCGACCTTCCCGATGACGACATCAAGTGGCTCGACCGCATCGCGGATGAGCAGGGCAAGTCGCGCGCGGCCGTGCTGCGCGAGGCGGTGACGGCTTACAAGTCGCAGTCGGCCTGCGCCGACAAGGGGAGCTGGATCGCGCGCGGGGCGGGGTACTGGAAGCATCGCGCCGACATCGGCGATGCCGTGGAGTATCAGCGGTCGATCCGCGAGGCTCGTCCGCGCTACGACGAGCTCTGACCAGTGTCCGATCCCTTCTTCGACACCAATATCCTGATCGATTGGCTCAAGGATGATCCGAAGGCCATCGCGGAGCTGTCGCGCTACAATCGCCATCGGATCAGCCGCATCGTGTGGACGGAGATATTGGCCGGTGAATCGCTCGAGACGCGCGACGTCGTCCGCGACATCGTCTCCCCGTTCGATGTCGTCGAGATCGATGCGCGGATAGCCACCGCTGCGGCGGATATCCGGTACCGATCGCGTATGAAGCTCCTCGACGCCTATATCCTCGCCACCGCGCAGGTGAACGGCGCCATTCTGATCACCCGAAATACCAAGGATTTCCCGGTCAACATGCCGGGCGTCCGCGTTCCCTACACCCACTGAAGGACACTTGATCGCATGTGCGGAATCATCGGCATCGTCGGCAAGGAAGAAGTCGCAGACCGGCTGGTCGACGGCCTCAGGCGCATGGAATACCGCGGGTATGACAGCGCCGGCGTCTGCACGGTCGACGGCGGCCAGCTCATTCGCCGGCGGGCGCAAGGCAAGCTCGCCAACCTGGTGAAGGAACTCGCCGCGCATCCCGCGCCCGGCGACATCGGCATCGCGCACACCCGCTGGGCGACTCACGGCGCGCCCACCGCCAACAATGCCCACCCCCACGCCACGGAGAAAGTGGCGCTGGTGCACAACGGGATCATCGAAAACTACAAGCCGCTGCGCGACGAGCTCATCGCGGCGGGACGGAAGCTCGAGAGCGAGCCCGACAGCGAAGTGGTGGCTCACCTCGTTTCGGTCGAAGTGGAGAGCGGCGCTTCGCCCGAAGACGCGGTCAAGGCCGTGCTTCCGCGCCTGCGCGGTGCGTTCGCGTTGGCGATCGCCTTCCGCGATCATCCCGACATGCTCATCGGCGCCCGCCTCGGTTCGCCGCTCGTGGTCGGGCACGGCGATGGCGAGACCTACCTCGGATCGGACGCGCTCGCGCTCGCCCCGCTGACCCAGCGGATCGCCTATCTCGACGAGGGCGACGGGGTCGTCGTGCGCCACGACGGCGCGCAACTCTACGACGCGGAGAACAACCCGGTCGAACGCGAGGTGACCACCTCCGGAGCCTCGGCCGCCGCGGTCGAGAAGGGCAACTACCGCCACTACATGCAGAAGGAGATCTTCGAGCAGCCGATCGTCGTCGCGCAGACGCTGCGCAGCTACGTGCACCAGGCCGACAACCGCGTTGCGCTACCCCAGATCGACTTCGACTTGTCGGCCATCCGGCGAGTCACGATCGTCGCTTGCGGCACGTCGTACTACGCCGGAATGGTCGCCAAGTACTGGTTCGAGACCTTCGCCCGCGTGCCGGTGGACATCGATTTCGCATCGGAATTCCGCTACCGCGAGCCGGTGCTCGAAGAGGGCGGGCTGGCGCTGTTCATCAGCCAGAGCGGCGAGACCGCCGACACCCTCGCGGCGCTACGCTACTGTAAGCAGGCCGGGCAGACGATCGCGGTGGTGGTCAACGTGCCGACCAGCTCGATGGCGCGCGAGGCGGACCTGCTGCTGCCGACTCATGCGGGCCCTGAAATCGGCGTCGCCAGCACCAAGGCGTTTACCTGCCAGCTTGCGGTGCTTGCCGCGCTCGCGGCGCACCTCGCGGTCAGGAAGGGCCGTATGAGCCGCGCCGAGGAGCAGGATGTGGTCAAGCACCTGCTCGAGGCGCCGGCGGCGCTGAACGCCGCGCTCGACCACGACGAGGACATCGCCGGCATGGCGCACCTGATCGCCCCTGCGCGCGACGTGCTCTACCTGGGGCGCGGCCCCGATTACCCGCTCGCGCTGGAAGGCGCGCTCAAGCTCAAGGACATCAGCTACATCCACGCCGAAGGCTATGCCTCGGGGGAGATGAAGCACGGGCCGATCGCGCTGATCGACGAAGCCGTCCCGGTGATCGTGCTCGCCCCGAGCGGGCCGCTGTTCGAAAAGACTGTCTCCAACATGCAGGAAGTGCGCGCCCGCGGGGGAAAAATCGTGCTCATCTCCGACGAGGAGGGGCTGGCCGAAGCAGGCGAGGATTGCCTGGCGACGATCCAGATGCCCAAGGTCCACCCGCTGATCGCGCCGCTGGTCTATGCCGTGCCCGTGCAACTGCTCGCCTATCATGTCGCGTGCGCCAAGGGGACCGATGTCGATCAGCCGCGCAATCTCGCGAAATCGGTGACAGTGGAGTAGGGCGGCCTCCTAGAGCGCTGAAGATGCGGGGTTTTCGTAAACATCGCTACTGCCTGATTAACAGCGATTTTACCGGCTTCTAACCTTTGCCCGCTAGCCCTTGGCGGGTGAGCGAGAACCGAACAGCGCAACCCAGCCTCCCGGCCGAGATGCCGGCGCTCGCCGTGCTCGGACTGGCGGAGCCCGAGAACGGCGACTGGAATCGCCTTCACGGGCTGCAGTTCTCGCACCTCGCGCGGATGAGCCGGCGCCGGGTCGGCCTGCATGCCGCCGCGGTGGTGCTGGCGCTTTCGATCTACGCCTTGAAGGCGCCGTGGTGGCTTCTGCTCGGTTGGACGCTCGCGGTGGCGATCTCGGTCGCAACCGGGGTCAAGGGCGACCTGCAGCTGGCCGATGCCGACCGGCGCCGACTCAGCAGGACGGAGCTCAACAACAAGTCCGCGCGAACCGCCGGGATTGCCGGCGCGTGGAGCGCGGCTTTGATCGGCTCGTTGTGGTTTGGCGGCGCGGCCGACCAGGCGGCCTTGTGGCTGGTGATTGCCATGCTCATTACCGGCTCGGCGCTGGCGCTTGGCGCCGCACCGCTCGGCACGATCATCTTTGCCGGTATTACCGGCCTCGCTGCAGTCGCAAGCTTTCTCATCGCCGGGCAATTTGCGCTGGCGGCAGCAGTCGTGGGATTCCTCGTCGTCGCGATGGCGGGTACGATCGAGGTTTCACGCATCTACCTGAAGGCCTGCATCGCCGAAGCCGGCGTGGCCGAGAAGAGCGAGGTGGTCTCGCTGCTCCTGCGCGAGTTCGAGGAGAATCAGGCCGACTGGTTGTGGCAGATCGATACCAATCGGATGGTGCGCAAGGCCTCGCCGCGCTTCGCGTTCGCGCTTGGCCGCACGCCGGAGGAAGTCGAAGGCGTGCCGTTCCTCCAACTCGTTGCCGGGGAGGCTTGGGACACCGGCCAGTTCGCCCCGAGCCTTCATGACCTGGCGGAGAACCTGAAGCGGCGCGAAAACTTCTCCAACCTGAT
>JBQCFR010000385.1:0-2194 GCA_051958885.1 Tsuneonella sp. | reverse complement strand
GCGAAGTGGGCCGATTGGGATGTGCTCAAGGCGGGCGCGGCTTACGAGCGCGCGCGCACCGCCAAGCTGCCCGAGCCTTCGATGAAGCCTTGGGCGCCGGCCGACTGATCGGCGCGGCGCCCGGCTGATTGCTTACTTCTTGGCGGCGGCCTTCTTGGCCGGAGCCTTCTTCGCGGCGGGCTTTGCCGCGTCGTCCTTGGCGGCAGCCTTCTTCGCCGGCTTGTCGTCGGCGGCGGGCTTGGCCTCGGCCTTCTTCGCCGGGGCTTTCTTGGCCGGCTTGTCGCCGGCGTCGTCGGTTTTAGCTTCCGCCTTTTTTTCCGGCTTCTTCTTCGCGGCCGACTTCTTGGTCGGCTCGGCGGTCTCCTCCGCCTCGATCGCGGCCTGGAGTTCCTCGCGGGTCACCTCCCGCTCGGTCACCTCGGCCTTGTCGAACAGGAAGTCGACGACCTTGTCCTCGTAAAGCGGCGCGCGGAGCTGCGCGGCGGCCATGTCGTTGGTGCGGATCAGCTCCATGAACCGGTCGCGATCCTCCGGGCGATACTGCTGCGCGGCCTGCTGGATGAGCATGCTCATTTCCTGCTGGCTCACCTGCACGCCGTTCTTCTGGCCAATCTCGGAGAGCAGCAGCCCGAGCCGCACGCGGCGCTCGGCGATCTGGCGGTACTCGTCGCGCTCTCCCTCGATTTCCTTGAGCGCAGCTTCGGGGTTCTCGTCGCGCGCGGCTTCCTGCTGAAGCTGCGCCCAGATCTGCTCGAATTCGGCATCGACCATGCCCTCGGGCACCGCGAAGTCGTGCCCGGCGGCGAGCGTGTCGAGCAGCTGGCGCTTCATCGCGGTGCGGGTGAACCCGCCGAGCTCCTGCTCGAGCTGGCCCTTGAGCAGGCCGCGGAGCTGCTCGAGGCTTTCGAGGCCGAGCGACTTGGCAAAGTCCTCGTCGACCGCGGTCTCGCCCTCGACCTTGAGCTCGTGCACGGTGACGTCGAACTCGGCCTTCTTGCCGGCGAGGTTCTCCGCCGGGTAATCTTCGGGGAAAGTGACTTCGATGGTACGGCTCTCGCCGGCCTTGGCGCCTTCCATGCCTTCCTCGAAGCCGGGGATGAAGCGGCCCGCGCCGATCACCAGCGGCGTGCCTTCCGCCTTGCCGCCTTCGAACTCCTCGCCGTCCACGCGGCCGACGAAATCGACGATCAGCTGATCGCCGGCCTGCGCCTTGCGATTCTTCGGCGCGTCCTTGTAGCTCTTCTGCTGCCCGGCGATGTTCGCCACCGCCTCGTCGACCTCGGCATCGGTCACCGGCACAGTCAGCCGCTCGAGCGAGAGACCCTCGATCTCGGGCGCCTCGACCTCGGGCAGAACTTCGAGCGCAACCGACAGCTCGGCATCCTTGCCCTGCTCGTAGCCTTCGCCCAGCTCGACCTGCGGCTGCATCGCCGGGCGCAGCTTGTGGTCGCGCATCACCTGGTCCACCGCACCGCGGATCGTGTCGTTCACGACCTGCGCGTGAACCTGCTCGCCGTGCATCTTCTTGACCAGGTTCGCCGGCACCTTGCCGGGACGGAAGCCGGGCATGCGCACTTGCGGGGCGATCTTCTTCACCTCGGCCTCGATCGCCGCGTCGATCTCCTTGGCGGGGATCGTCACGGAGTAGGCGCGCTTCAGGCCCTGGTTGGTGGTTTCCTTGATCTGCATGGCAGTAGTCTCAAGCCTTCTTCAATCGTCTGCATGTGGCGGATGGATCGGTGCGGCGGGCTGGTGCGGGCGAAGGGACTCGAACCCCCACATCTTGCGATACCGGTACCTAAAACCGGCGCGTCTACCAATTCCGCCACGCCCGCAACCCGAACGAAGCCGTGCGCCCGGCAGGCCGTGCGCGAACAGGCGCGAGCCGTTACAGGCGCGAAGCGCAAAGGGCAAGCGGAACGGGGCGGCTGCGTGGGGCGTTGACGGGGACAAGCAAGAGGACCCGCGTAATGGCCACCCAACCCGAGCCGCCGCAGCCCGATACGATCAACCCGGGCGCGCCCGACGAGACGCCGCCGGTGATCGCGCCGCAGCAGGAACCCGGCGGCACGCCCGACGAGATTCAGGCGCCCAACCCCGACTTCGACCAGCCCGGCGGCAACCCGCTGGAGACACCGCCGCCACCCGATTGAAGCGCCCGACCGAGCTTGCGGCGCGCGCACACGCGCACTAG
>JBQCFR010000384.1:0-9749 GCA_051958885.1 Tsuneonella sp. | reverse complement strand
CCGGGGGCGATCCGCACCCCGATGTTCAACCGCTACAAGCACTCCGGCATGGACACCCCAGAGAACATCGAGACCAACTTCGCCGCGACGCACCCGATGAACCGCATCGGCGAGCCCGAGGAAATCGCCCGTGCGGCGGTGTTTCTCGCCAGCGACGAATCCAGCTTCACCACCGGAGTCGACTTGACGGTCGACGGCGGCGGGTCGATCCGGGCCTGAATCATGGATATGGATTTCTCCCCCGAGGACCTGGCGTTCCGCGACGAAGTGCGCGCGTTCATCGCCGAGAACCTCCCCGATCGCCTGCGCGAAGGGCAGCGCAAGACTCCGGGCGTGTTCGTCGATCCCGAAATCGGGCTCGAATGGCACCGCATCCTCTACCGCAAGGGCTGGGTCGCCTATCATTGGCCGAAGGAAGACGGCGGCACCGGCTGGACCCCGACTCAAAAGTTCATCTTCGAGAAGGAATGCGCGCTCGCCGGCACGCCCGCGCTGTCGGTCATGGGGCTGCGCCTTGTCGGCCCGGTCATCTGCGCGTTCGGTACACCCGAGCAGAAGGCGCGCTTCCTCCCCGGCATTCTCAGCGGCGACGACTTCTGGTGCCAGGGCTATTCGGAGCCAGGCGCGGGATCGGACCTCGCCAGCCTCAAGACCGCCGCCTACCGTGAGGGCGACGAATACGTCGTGAACGGGTCGAAGATCTGGACCACGCAGGCGCACCATGCGGACTGGATCTTCGCGCTCGTGCGCACCGACGCGAGCGGGCGCAAGCAGCAGGGGATCAGCTTTCTGCTGCTGCCGATGGACCAGCCGGGCATTGCCGTGTCGCCGATCCTGTCCATGTCGGGCGACCACGAGGTCAACCAGGTCTTCTTCAGCGACGCGCGCACTCCTGTCGAGAACCGCATCGGCGAGGAGGGTCAGGGCTGGGCGATCGCCAAGTACCTGCTGGAGAACGAGCGCGGCGGATCGTGCTTTGCGCCGCGCCTGCTCAAGTCCATCGACGAATTGGCATCGCTCGCAGACACGCAGCCTTCGGGCTGGAACGGTGCGCTTGGCGGACAGCCGGTCATCCGTGAGAAAATTGCGCGCCTGCGGCTCGAGGCCGAGGCGCTCGAAGTCACCGAACTGCGCATTCTCGCCGAGCTGGCCAAGGGTCGCGCGCCCGGCCCGCAGACGTCGCTCACCAAACTGCTCGGCTCCAATCTTGGGCAAGCGGTCGACGAATTGCGGCTCGAGCTGCTCGGGTACGATGCGCTGCAACTGCCGCTCGAACGGCCGCTTTACGGCAACGAGGCGCCCGAGCCGGTCGGCTCGGCGCTGGCGCAAGTCGCGATGGGCAAGTACCTGAACAATCGCGCGTCGACGATCTTCGGCGGCTCGAACGAGGTGCAGAAGAACATTATCGCCAAAGCCGTGCTCGGCCTCTAGCCGCGCGCCGCAACCCGAAGGGAGACCGGGTGGACGCATCGAAGCTCATGTTTCGCGAGGGCCTTCTCGAAGGCGAGCGGATTCTCGTAACCGGCGGCGGCACCGGGCTGGGCCGCGAGATGGCCGAAGGCTTTCTCAAGCTGGGCGCCACGGTGCACATCTGCGGCCGCCGCCAGGGCAAGCTCGACGAGACCGCCGAGGAGCTGATGGCGCTGCATGGCGGCAGCGTGGTGGGACACGCCTGCGACATTCGCGATGCGGCCGCGATCAATGCGATGATCGAAGCGATCTGGCAGAACGGTGGCGCGCTGACCGGCCTCGTCAACAACGCCGCCGGCAACTTCATCAGCCGCACCGAAGACCTTTCGGTCAACGGCTTCAACGCGATCTCCGATATCGTCTTCCGCGGCACGTTCTACATCACTCATAACGTCGGCAAGCGGCTGATCGCGGAGAAGAAGCGCGGCAACTTCCTGTCCATCCTCACGACCTGGGTATGGAACGGTTCTGCGTTCACCGTCCCTTCGGCCATGTCGAAGGCGGGTATCAACGTGATGACTCAGAGCTTGGCGACCGAATGGGCGCGCTACGGCATGCGCTTCAATGCGATCGCCCCGGGGCTCTTCCCGACCAAGGGGATGAGCGCGCGGCTCTCGCCCGGCGGGCGCGGCGGCAACTCGACGTCGCGCGGCAATCCGATGGGCCGGCATGGCGAGATGCACGAGCTCGTCAATCTCGCCGTCTTCCTCATGGGGCCCGGCGCGGAATACGTGAACGGCCAGACGATCGCGATCGACGGCGCCGGGTACCAGGCCAACGGCGGCAACTTCTGGCAGGCGCTCAGCCCACTTGGCGACGAGGAGTGGGCGCAGATGCGCGACATGATCAAGGCGGCCAACGAACAGGACAAGGCGGAGCGGACCAAGTGAACCCGGACGCGCAACAAAATTCCCCCTCTGGCGCGCGAATCGTACGCCTCGAAGCAAATCACCGGCCCGCTCTTGTCGAATCGCCTTCGATAGGCGACACTCCCCGCATGGGCGCGAAGATTATCGAGCTCCGCACGCCGCGCGGCTCCGAGTCGCCGGAGACGCTGCTTGAAGCGGTCACGGTCCGCTGCGTCGAGGACATCCACGACGCAGCGGTGGCTTTGAACGAGATCGCCCAAGAGCGCGGTATGCGCGTGTGCACGTGCGACGATATCTCCTCCAAGGAACCGATGGTCGATGCCGACGGCACGATCATCAACGCCGACGTCTTCGGATGGATCGAGGACGGCATGCGCTGGTGGGAGGATCACCGTCTTGCGCTGCACAGCCCGCTGCCGCGGGCGTGCCGCTACGAAAGCGAGCCGTTCTGGGTGAATGAACGTGGCTTCTATGGCGTCTGGCGCAACAGCTATCTCGAAGAAATCGATCTTCACGATTTCTCGAAGCGCTCGCTTTGCGCTGCGGGGATCGTGATCCCGGTCCATTTGCCGTTTGGGCAGATCTCGGCGAACAGCTTCGTCCCGATCGATCCCAAGCAGGACGACATGGCGCGCGAGTTCGCCGACTATGGCGCGCTGCTCGGCCAGGTCATGCGGCGGTTCATCGCCGGCTACGTTCAGGCGCAGCGCACGAAGCGCCGCATCCCGACCAACTGCGTGCTTTCGAAGCGCGAGGTCGAGTGCCTCCGCTGGGCGGCGATCGGCAAGACGGACATGGAAATCTCCATGATCCTCGGCCGCAGCCACGCGACGATCCGCTATCATATTCATCGCGCGGGCGAGAAGCTCGACGCCGTAAACCGCGCCCAGGCGATCTTCAAGGCGGGCCAGCTCGGATACCTTGGGGCGAGCGAGTAGCAGGGCGCGCGCGCCCTCACAGTTAAGCTAGGTTGCCTGCCGGGCGCGTTGTGTCAGCCTTGCCGTGGCGCGCTGCGCGTCGTGCTTAACCTGGATCGCATGCAATGAACGAGACCACCCGGATCGCCCGCGAAGACCGCTGCCCCGGCACCAGCTACACCGACATGCTCGAGGCCGATACCCGGCGCGTGCCCGATTACCTGTTCGAACAGTCGATGCCTGAGCTGTCGAACGACGCGATCCCGATCGAACCGTACATCAGCGAAGAGTTCGCCAAGCTCGAACGCGAACGGATGTGGCCCAATGTGTGGCTGTTCGCGGCGCGCGAAGACGAGATGCCCGACGTTGGGGACACCGTGGTGTTCGACATCAACGACAAGTCCTTCCTGCTGGTGCGGCAGAAGGACGGCTCGGTGCGCGCGTTCTACAACAGCTGCCTGCACCGGGGCCGCAAGCTGCGCAGCAAGGCCGGCAACACCGCGCAGCTTCGCTGCCCGTTCCATGGCTTCACCTGGCGCAATGACGGCTCGCTGAAGGAAATTCCCTGCGCGTGGGACTTCAAGCACCTTGAAGGCAAGGACCTCAGCCTGCCCGAAGTGCGCGTGAACCTGTGGGAAGGGTTCGTCATGATCACCGAGAACGCCGACATCCCGGAGTTCGAGGAGTGGGTCGGCCCGGTGCTCAAGCAGTATGAGCGCTACGACATGGCCGATCGCTTCACCGCCATGTGGGTGTCGAAGCGTATTCCGGCGAACTGGAAGGCGACTTCCGAGGCTTTCATGGAGGCGTGGCATTCGATCACCACGCACCCGCAGTTGCTGCCGTTCCTCGGCGATGCGAACAGCCAGTACGACCTCTACGGAGACTTCTTCAACCGCGCGATCACCCCTTCGGGCGTGCTTTCGCCGCATATCACCGGCAAGGACCAGAAGTACGTTCTCGACAAGATGAACGAATTCTCGGGTGGTCCCGACGGCAACAAGAACCGCCGCTTCAGCGCGGGCGAAGGGACCGACGACTACGATCCCGACGATCAGTTCCACGCACGCAAGCAGCTCGCGGAGGCTAATCGCAAGGGTTTCCAGGAGAGTTACGGGCACGATTATTCGGACAAGTCCGACGCGGAGATGCTCGACAACTTCACCTACAACATCTTCCCCCACTTCAGCCCGTGGATCGGCTTCATCCCGACGCTGCTCTATCGCTGGCTGCCCGGCGACACGGCGGACTGGTGCACGATGGAAATCCGCATCCTGATGCCCACGCCGAAAGGGCAGGAGCGTCCGCGCGCGGCCGAGAAGGTGGTGATCCCCGATGACGAGCCGTTCTCGTGGGCCAAGGACGTGATGGGCGCGGCGCTCGCGAACGTGTTCGATCAGGACATGGCCAACCTGCCGCATGTGCAGACGGGCATGAAAGCTTCGGGTAACGGCGTGATGGAGCTCGGCGCGTATCAGGACAGCCGGGTGCGACACTTCCATAACACGCTGATGAAATATATCGACGGCGAGCTGCCCGGCTGACGCCGCCAAGCCGCCTGTGAGCAGCCATGCGATCTCGCTCGCCGCGGGGATCATGCCCGAGGCGACTCCCGAGCAATTGGTCGAGGCGGCCGCGGCCGCGGAGTTCGACTTCGGCGGCATGTGGGTCGAGCGCGGTCACTGGGGCGGCGGCACGACCCGCCGGATACGGCGGCGTCTGAGTGAGGCCGGCGTGCGGCTGCTCGACCTCGAAGTCGCCTGGATCATGCCGGGGGCGCCCGATCCGTGGCTGACCGAACTGGTCGACATCGCCGCCGAGCTCGGCGCGGCGAACCTGCTGTGCGTCTCGAGTGATCCCGATCCGGCGGCGACGGCGGCCAAGCTCCAGCTCCTCGTCGATCGTGCTGCTGGGACGGGGGTGCGGGTGAACCTCGAGTTCGGCCTGTTTACCGAGGTCAAGACGATCGCCGCGGCCGCGGCCATCGTCGGCCAGATCGAAGGTTCGGACAAGGGCATTCTGGTGGACACGCTGCATTGGTCGCGGTCGGGTGGAACGGGCGCTGAGATCGCCGCACTGCCGCGCGACTGGCTCGGCTACGCGCAGCTCTGCGACGCGCCCGCCGAGCCGCCCGATCTAGCGAGCCCTGAGGCCATCATCGACGACGCCGTCAACCGGCGCGCCTCGATGGGGGCAGGCGGGCTGCCGATCGCCGAGATGGTCGACGCGCTGCCGGCAGGGTTGCCGGTCGCCATCGAGGAACGCTCGGAAGTTCTGCGCAATCGGTTCCCCGATCTCAACGAGCGCGCCCGCGAAGTGGCGCGAACAACTCGGGCGTGGCTTGCGCGTCACGCCGATCGAGAAGCCTGAACGCGCGTCTAGAGCCCCGCTCTCCAGTCCAGCCCGCGCGCCCAGTCGATCAGCGAAGTGGGCTCGATGCCCAGCAACGCGCGCGCATCCGCCGGATCGACGACGAGCGGCGATTGCGGCTGCGTGTTGTACCAGCGATAGAACGCCGCCATGCCGTGATAGATGCTCTCGGGTTCGATCTCGCGCGAGCCGGTGACCAGCTCGCTCATGCGCGCGGCGAACTCATCCGGCGCGAGGCTCTGGAAGCGCACCGGGCGATCGAGTGCCACGGTCAGCCGCTCCGCAACTTCGTCCCCGGTGAGGACTTCCGGGCCGCCGAGCGGGACATGTCGGCCATCGGCCCGGTCGGTACCGAGCGCGGCGACCATCGCGCGCGCAACGTCGTCGATGCACACCCAGCTGATGCGAAGATCGGGCTTGGCCGGATAGGCGAACACCCCGTCGCGCATGATCAGCGGGCGGGTCCAGATGCGGTACATGTTGTCCATGAACACGACCGGTTCGATGAACACGCAGGGGATGCCGGTATCTTCGAGCGCGCGCTCGATGTCGCGCCGGCCGTCGTGCGCTGAGAGATCGAGATCGTGGTCGGCGACGAAGCAGGCTGTATTGAAGACGATCTTCCTGATGCCCGCGTCCTTCGCCCCCGCGGCGATGGCCTTGCCGAACCCGGCGGCGCGATCGCGGTCGAACTCGAACGGCAGGTGAAACGCGGCTGCGTCCTGCCCTTCGAAAGCGGCGGCCATCGAGCGAGCATCGGTGATGTCAGCCTGGATGGTCGGCAGGTCGGGAAACGGCGTACCTGCCATGGCGTCGGCGCGCCGCACGCCCGCGGTCACGGCATATCCCTTGTCGAGCAGCGCCCGCACCAGCGGCTGCCCTTGGTCGGCGGGTGCGCCAAGCACCAGTACCTTCTCCAGCGCCACGGCTATTCTCCCGCTTCTCGTGCGATCTCGGCGGTATCGAAGTAGTGAATCCGCAGCTCCTTCAGCAGGCCGTCCTCGAAGCGGCCGGCCTCGTTGATTGTCTGAGAGAACGTGCGGCCGGTCCGCTTCGAGGTCATCGTGAGAGTGAGGATGGTGACCGCCCATTCCTGCCCGCCAGCGATCTCGTGGATTTCTACCGACGCGCTCTCCCACGTGGCGTACATTGCGGCTGCCACGCGCTGCAGCGCATCGCGCCCGGTCCATTCGCCGCCGAACGGCACCGACGGCGCTTCGAACACGGTGAAGTCTTCGGCGCACCGGGCAGCGACCGCGTCCCAGTCGCGCGCGCCCGCGAGCGCGTAGATCTCGCCGAGAAGCTCGGCAGGCTTGCGATGTTCGGTCATGCGGGGGCCTCTGCTGCTGATGGATGCGCCGTGTAACGTGCTGCCAAGACGAAGATCGCCATCGCGGCGAGCCCGGCAACCGCGCAGACGGCGAACACCGCCTGGCCGAGCGCGTAGTCGCCAGCGACCGGCGTGAGGCGATCGCTCAGCCAGCCGATCAAGCCAAGCCCGACGGCCTGTCCGAGCAGGTTGTTGAAGAACATCGCCAGCGCGACCGCGAAGCCGCGCTGAGCCGGCTCCACCGCGTGCTGGATGCCTGAGAGGATCGGCGCCTGCCCGGAAACGTAGAGCGCGTAGGCGATCCCGAACAGCACCAGGAAAGGCCAGAAGGCCTGGGTGGTGATGGCGAACCACAGCGGCAGCACGCACAGCCCGCTGACCAACCCGGGCAGCCAGGAGCGCCAACGCTCGTCGCGGGGGGTCAGCCAGTCCGTCAGATAGCCGCCGAGTAGCGGGCCCGAAACGCCGCCGACAAAGAACGCGAGCCCGAGAAAGACGGCGACCTCGCTGGTCGAGACGTGGAACTGGCGCAGCATCACCGGCGCCATCCAGAACGCCATCGCGTAGCCGATCATCGTCTGGATCGCGTACGCGAGCGCGAAGCGGACATAGAACGGATTGCCGACCAGGGAGCCGATCGCCTCGCGCAGCGGAAACTGCTCGATCCGCGCGCCCGGCGGGTCGTAGCGGCCGCGCGCCGGCTCGCGCACCGTGAAATAGAGCAGCGCCCCCAGCGCCAGCCCCGGCAGCGCCATGGCGACAAACGTCATCCGCCAGCCGAACGCATCGTTGAGGAGGCCGCCGATCACCAGGCCCGTGACCGTGCCCATCGTGGTGCCAATGGTGAGGAACCCCATCGCCCGCGCGAGCTCGTGCTTGCGGAAATAATCGGCGATCAGCGACTGCGAGGGCGGGCCGCTGCAGCCTTCTCCTACGCCCACGCCGGTGCGCGCGATGAACAATGAAGTGAAGCCCACCGCGCCGCCGCACAGCGCCGTCATCACGCTCCAGAACAGGATCGCGCCGGCGATGATCGTCTTGCGCACCGAGCGATCGGCCAGCCGGGCAGCCGGGAATCCGACCAGCACGTAAGTTACCGTGAACGCCACTCCGCCGAGCAGCCCGAGCTCGGTATCGGTAAGCGTGAAAGCGGCCTTGATGTCCTGCAGAAGGATGGAGAACACCAGCCGGTCGGCGACGCTGAGCAGCGACGTCAGGGCAAGCAGGAAGAGCACATAATAGCGGTACCCACCCTCCTCGGGAGGGCGGTCAGTGGGGGGGGCGAGCATAGAGCCCATTGTCGATCGGCAGTTCGACGCCTGTGAGGACCCGCGATTCGTCCGAAGCGAAGAACAGCACCGCCGACGCGACGTCCCGGGGCGCTCCGAAGGCGCCGGCGGGCAGGACGCCCTCGGGCACCCGCTCCTCCTGACCGGCCCGGCCGACTGCGGCCTGCACCATCGGCGTCTCGATCGACCCCGGCATCAGCACGTTGCAGCGGATACCGTTACCCTGATCCTGGCAATAGACGGCGATCGATTTGGTCATCGAGCGGATCGCACCCTTGGCGGCGGAATAGGCCGGGATTGCCCCGTATCCCATCAAGGAGGCCGAAGAGGCCATGTTGACGATCGAGCCGCCGCCGGATGTCTTCATCAGCGGTATGCCGTATTTGCACCCGAAAAAGGTGCCCATCACATGGATGTCGAGGTGCAGCCGGAAATGCTCGGTGGTCGCGGTCTCGATGTCTTCGAAAATGACGTTGCCGGCGTTGTTGACCAGGATGTGAAGCGCCCCATGCCGATCGGCCACTTCGCGATATACCTCCTGCCAACGGCGCTCGTCGCGTACATCGTGCTCCAGGGCGACACCGCCGATCGCGTCGGCGACCGCGCGCGCCTTGTCGATATCGATGTCGGTCACCACCACCTTGGCGCCTTCGGCCGCGAGCAGCTCGCAGTCCGCCTTGCCCAAGCCCATCGCCCCGCCGGTCACCAGCGCGACTTTGCCTTCCACCCGGCCAGCCATCCGTCTCTCCTGCGTCTTATGGCGAATGAGTAGCGTGACGCGGGCGCGGGCAATGCTGCGATTATTGAGAGTTCTTGTGCGCGCCCGCGCCCGATAGCCTGCCCCAATGGCCATGGAACCGACTGAAATCGCGACGCTGAAGGCGCTGATGGAATGGGAGGGGCGGCGCACGGCTCCTCCGGCGGGCTTCCCGCGGCTGCCGGACATGCCGGCGGCGCGCTACACCAGCCCCGAGTATTACGCGCTCGAGCAGAAGGAAATCTTCCGCAAGTCGTGGCTGTTCGCCGCGCACCTCGACGAGGTGCCCGAGCCCGGCAGTTACATGCGCTGGCACAACGCGGGCGACCCGATTCTCATCGTCCACGGCACCGACGGGGCGGTGCGCGCGTTCTACAACACCTGCCGCCACCGCGGCGCGCCGGTGGTGACGCAGGACAAGGGATGCGCGCGGCGGCTGGTGTGCCCCTACCACGCGTGGACCTACAAGACCGATGGCACTCTGATCGGCGTGCCCGAGCGGCAGGATTTCATCGACCTCGACCTGACGACCCGCGGGCTGATCCCGGTGCGCTGCGAGATGTTCGGCCGGCTGATCTTCGTCAATTTCGACGACGAGGCGGTGAGCCTCAAGGAATGGCTCGGTCCGATCGCGGACGAGTGGGAGGAATTCGGGTTCGACAAGCTGCGGCTTGCCGCGCGCCACAGCTTCGATCTCGAGTGCAACTGGAAGGTCGCGATGGAGGCCAACATGGAGGTCTACCATGT
>JBQCFR010000383.1:0-7706 GCA_051958885.1 Tsuneonella sp. | reverse complement strand
CGGTGCCCGCGCCTGCGCTGGTCGCTGCAGGCGCGGGGCTGAGCGGAACCTTCACAGGCGGCGCCTCGACCGGCAACGGCTCGGCCTTGCGCCCGGCCGGCGCCGCGGGCGCGGGGGACGCCGGATGCGGCCGAGGCGGCTCGGGCGGCGGCGGGGCGGTGAAGTCGATCGTGGTCAGCGCGGAGGGGGCCGGCCGCCGCTGCTGGCCGCTCGCGGCGAGCCCGTAGATCAGCAGCGCGCCGAGCGCGAGCTGGACCCCGGCCGAGACAAGCCCGGCCCCGGCCCTGCTCCAGCGGTCGTCGCTCCGGTACATCGCCCCGCATCAACGCGAGGCGCCGGGCGAAGCTCCCGTGCGGGCGTGCTTAGCTTACCGTGACCCCCGGCGCGTCCTTCTGGATCAGCTTGTAGGCCTTCTCGTACCACTCGTTGCCGGGATAGTTCGCCCCCAGCACCGCGGCGTACTTGACCGCTTCCTGCGGGATGCCGAGCGCGAGGTTGGTCTCGGTCAGGCGGTAGAGCGCCTCGGGCGCGTGGCTGGTGGTCTGGTAGTTGTCGACCACGTTCTGGAACCGCAGCTGCGCGGCGAGCCAGTTGCCGGTCTTCTCGTAAAAGCGGCCGATCTCCATCTCCTTGCCGGCGAGGTGATCGTTGACGAGGTCGAGCTTGAGCCGCGCATCGGCGGCGTATTCGGTGTTGGGATAGCGGCGGGCGATCTCGGTCAGCGCGGTCTTCGCCTGCTCGGTGATCTTCTGGTCGCGGGTGACGTCGCTGATCTGCTCGTAATAGGACAGCGCGATGAGGTAATAGGCGTAAGGCGCGTCCTTGTTTCCCGGGTGGATCGATAGGAACCGCTGCGCGCTGGCGATCGCCTTGTTGTAATCCCTGCCGACGTAGTTGCTGAACGCGCTCATCAGCTGCGCGCGGCGGGCCCAGGGCGAATAGGGATGCTGGCGCTCGACTTCGTCGAACAGCGCGGCGGCGACCTTGGAATCGCCCGCGTCGAGCTTGGCCTTGGCTGCGCTGTAGAGCGTTTCCACGTCGGTCGCGACGTAGGCGGTGTCCTTGACCTTGCTGCGCCCGGCGCACCCCGCGGTGACCATCGTAGCGGCGGCGGCAGCGGCGAGCAGCGCGAAGCGTACCGGCGTGCTGCGGGGCGAACCAAAGAGCATCGTCATGCGCGGCGCTATAGCCAGCGCACCGCTGAACGCCAAGTGAAGTTGGAAGGTCTGCCCACCGCCTCGTGAGGCTGGCGGCAGGGCCCCCAAAAGCAAACGGGCGGCGCCACTGGCGCCGCCCGCTGCTGTTGGCCTGATCTTGCGATCAGAACTTGAAGTTGATGCCGGCCTTGTACTCGCGGCCGACGACACCCTGGAGGTGCCAGGTCGGCAGGTAGTTCGTGCCCGAGTAGGACGCCGGAGCAATCGGCGCCTTCGCATCGAACAGGTTGGCGACATCGAGGTAGAAGTTGACATCGTCGGTGATGTTCACCGCGGCGTGCAGATCGACCGTGATGAACGACTTGATGTAGCAGAACTGATCGCCGGTTCCGTACAGGTTGTCCTCGCACGACAGGTTGTGCGTCGGGCCTTCGTCCGCCGCGACTTCCTTGATGTGCGACACGTAGTTGGCCGTCGCGGTCAGCGAGTACTGGCCGAGCGTCAGCGTGTTCTGCCAGTTGCCGCGCCACTTCGGCGTGCCCGCACCGGACGACAGCTCGTAGGGCCCGAGGGTCCCGACGAACTTCTGAACCGGGCTGCCGTCGCCCGGATCGAGGTCGTACTTGAGGATGTCGGTCACATCGAGACGGCTGGTGAAGTGCGCATCCGCCCCGAAGTCGAAGTCGGCCTGGGCCGAGATGTCGATGCCCGAGGTCTTGATCGAACCCGCGTTCACGAACGGGGTGTTGATGATCAGGATGCGCGGCAGGGCGTTCGGGAACAGCGGGTCGACGGCGTCGACCGTGTTGCACGAATAACCCTGGCCGATCGCCGCCACTGCCGCACAGCCCGCGGCTGCCGTAGCGGCCGAGAAGTAGGCGTTGCGCGCCGCGCCGCCGAGCGGACCGGACACGATCGTGTCGGTCTTCTTGACGTTGTAGTAGTCGACCGTCGCCTTGAACCAGTGCGTCGGCTTGACGATGGCGCCCAGCGTGAAGCTGCGCGACTTCTCGGGCTTCAGCGCCGGGTTGCCGCTCAGGCCGCTGCACAGCGAGTAGGCGTTGGCGTAGCTGTTGCTGGAACCACCGTGAGCCGCCGTGAACGACGCCGGCGGGGTGAAGGTCGAACAGCCGGCGAACTGGCTGAGCGGTCCGTTCTCACCGAACGTCGGAGCCCGGAAGCCCTGCGAGTAGGTGCCGCGCAGCGACAGGATGTCGACGGGGTCGAACTTCACGCCGACCTTCGGCGAGAAGTGGCTGAACCCTTCCGAGTAGTGGTCGTAGCGGCCCGAGACGTTGACATCGAGCGATTCGAGGATCGGTGCGTCGATTTCGAAGAAGCCCGCCGTCACGGTGTGCTTGCCGAACGCCGACGAGGTGGTCAGCGTGTAGTAGCTGAGATCGGCGTTGCGGCTGTTGTTCTCCAGCGTCTCGCGGCGGATCTGCCCGCCCACGACCGCCTGGAGCGGACCGCCGGCAAGCTGAGCGAACGCGTGGCTGATCGAAGCGTCGAGCGACGCCAGCGTCGAGTGCGAGTCGGTCGTCCGATCGGGCGAGACGAACTGGCGCACCGCGTCGGTGTTCAGCTCCGGATTGACGAAGTTGTAGGCGCCGGTGTTGATCGCCTGCAGCAGGTTCGCAATCTTGATGTAACCGCGATCGGTGATGGCGAAGTTGTCGCGGGCATAGACGCCCTCGATCCGCCAGTCCCAGCTATCCGCGAAGTTGCCCGACAGGCCCGCGTTGAAGCGATAGAGCTCGTTCTTGCGGGTGAAGTTGAACGGGATGTCGCCGAACTGGTAATAGATGCGCGCCGCCCCGTTCTTGGGGTCGTTGGCGTAAGCCGCGGCGAACGGGTTGTTCGGGTTGAGCTGACGGTCCCCCGCGGTGGCGCAGTTCACGCCCGCCGAGCAGATGTAGACCGGCAGCACGATGCCCGGGTTGCTCGATGCGAGCGAAGGCGAGCCGCCGAACGGCTGCGTCGCGCGGATCACGTTCGGGCCCGGGTTCGAACCCGTGCCGCGGCCGACGTTGAAGACGTCGCTGTGCGAATAGATCGCCGAGACGTAGCCCTCGATGTTGTCGGAGAGCCGCATGCTGACGCGCGCCGACACGCCCCAACGCTGCTGGTCCGGCAGAATAGTGCCGTATTCGCGGATCAGGTCGTGCTTGCACCCGGTGCCCACCGCGGACGCCGTGTTGACCGTGAAAGTGCCGTTCTGGCACGCCGCCGGATTGAGCAGCTGGTACTGGTTGGTCAGCGGCGAGCCGATCATACCCGAGAGCGGGTTGTTGAGATCGCTTTGCGTCACCCGCGTAACCACCGCCGTGGAGGTGTTCGAGGTGATCGAGCTGTCGGCGGTGTTGTTGTCGAGCCCGCCGATGCTGCTCAGGTCGCTCGTGTTGTACGGGAACCCGCGGTCACGGATGGCTCCGTCGTGCTGGTATTCGCCCGAGAGGTAGAAGTTGAAGCCGCTGGCCTCGTAATCGCCGAAGCCGGCGTTGAGCGCGACGCGCTCGTGGCCACCGTCACCGCGCTGGGTGACGCCGCCTTCGGCCATCCCGCCGATGCCCTGGTAGTGCTTGCGCAGGATCAGGTTGACCACGCCGCCGATCGCGTCGGCGCCGTACGTCGACGAGGCGCCGTCCTTCAGCACTTCGACGCGGTCGATGATGCCGAACGGGATCGAGTTGAGATCGACGTAGGCGTTGTGGCCGTCGTCGTTCAGCGGGAAGTTCGCCGAGCGCAGCCCGTCGATCAGGATCAGCGTCGAAGAGACGCCGAGGCCGCGCAGCGACACCGCCGCACCGCCGCCCGAGAAGCCGTTCTGGAAGCCGGTCGAGATCGAGCCCGAGCTGTCCGCCGAAACCGAGCGGATCGCTTCGTTGACGTTGGTGATGCCGGCGTTGACCAGGCTCTCCTGCGTCAGCACGGTCACCGGAGACGGCGTCTCTTCGGTGCGGCTCAGCAGGGTGCCGGTGACGACGATCGCCGGCTCGTCGGTCGGCGTGGTCGCCGTGCTGTCGACGGTGGCTTGATCCTGGGTCGGCGGCGCACCTTGCGCCATCGCCGGATTGGCGATCGCGGCAAGCGCGATAGTCGCGGCGCCGGTCAGCAGCCGCGGGGTCACTGAATTCTTGGACATGCGAGTTTTTCTCCGTGCCGGGGGCCGGGCAACTTCTTCGTTCATTCGACTCAAGTGAAAGCCGGATCGCCCCCTCAGTTCGATCCTGCGGGCCCTTTACTGCCGCTCGGCAACAATCGTAAAGCGGGGCCCAGCGAATTTTGCCCCGTGTTGCACGCCTACAACAGTGGCGGGGCCGCCCTCACGCATGGGTCTCCCCCGCTAGCAGCGCGGCGCCATTCAATCGCCGTTCAGCCGCGAAGGCGCTTCGGCGCGAAGGGAAGCGCCCCGGTGTGAGTGCCGCCAGATGGCGACTGCGTTCTTGTGACCAATCCTGTGTTCTTCGATCCGTCGGGGCGGCGGCGGCGGTTCGTCGGCCGCGGCGCCCTGGGGCTGGTCGCCGCGCTGCTGATCGCGGCGGCGGCGTTCGCGGTCACTATCGTCAACGTGCCCAGCGAACAGCCGATCGCCTTTGCGCGCGAGCGCGAGCAGCCGCTGCCGCTGCGGGCGCACCTCGCCGCGCTGCGCCACCGCCTGCCGCGTCTGCCCGCGGGCGGGGATGCGGGCGCGCGGGTGTGGGCATTCGAAGTGCCGTGGGATCCGGAAAGCGCGGCCTCGCTGAGCAAGCACTTCAACGCGATCGACGACCTGGCCGCCGGGGACGCGCTGATCGACCCGGCAAGCGGCAAGCTCAAGGCGGTGGCCGACCCCAAGCTTCACGCGATCCTGGCCGCTCACGCGCACCGGCCGCGGACCTGGCTGACGATCCAGAATGCGGCCAACGCGCAGTGGCAGTCGGCCGCGATGGTGCGCCTGCTCGCCAGCCCCGCGGGCCGCGCGCAGCTCGCCGCCAGCGCACTCGCCGCGGTCCAGGCCAACCACTGGCACGGCGCGCTGTTCGATATCGAGGGCCTGCCGCCGGGCGCGATCCGGGACTACGCCGCCTTCATTGCCGAGGCGCACCGCATCTTCGCGCGGGCCGGCCGGGAGCTGGCGGTGACCGTGCCGGTGGCGGATATCAACTGGCCGCTCGCGCGGCTTGCCCGCTCCGCCGATGCGCTGGTGGTGATGGATTACGACGAGCACTCGCTCGGCAGCGATCCCGGCCCGATCGCCTCGCGCGCGTGGTTCGCGGGCGAACTGGCCACGGCGCGGCGGCAGATTCCCGCCGCCAAGCTGGTTGTCGCGCTCGGCAGCTACGCCTATGACTTCCACGACGGCGACGCCGACGGCCTGACGCTGCCCGAAGCGTGGCTCGCGGCGCACGACAGCGACGCGGTCCCCAGCTTCGATCCCGCCAGCGGCAACACCGCATTCGCGTACGACGACAACGGGCATCGCCACACGGTGTGGATGCTCGATGCAGCGGCAACCTGGGACGAGCTGCGGCGCGCCGGCAAGGTCGGCGGAGTCGCGCTGTGGCGGCTCGGCAGCGAAGACCCGGGCGTGTGGAGCGATTTCGCGGCGATGCGCGCCGGCCGCCGCCCCGCCCTTTCGGTGATCCCCGGGGTCGGCGGCACCGACGTGGAGGGCACGGGCGAGATCCTGCGCATCGCCGCGACGCCTTCCGCCGGCCGCCGCACGGTGACGTTCGGGCCCGGCGGCGCCGTGACCGCCGAGCGCTACGCAGCGCTGCCCACCCCCTTCGCGGTCGAGCGGACCGGGGCGGTCCCGCACGAGGTCGCGCTCACTTTCGACGACGGGCCCGACGAGACCTGGACCCCGCAAATCCTCTCGGTGCTCGAGCGCTACCACGCGCCCGCGACGTTCTTCGTCGTCGGCGAGAACTCGGTCATGCACCCCGAGCTGCTGCGGCGGATCGCGGCCGACGGCGACCTCATCGGCAATCACAGCTACACTCATCCCAACATGGCGCTCGAATCGCATCTCGGCGCCGAGCTGGAACTCAACGCCACGCAGCGGGTGATCGAGGCCTACACCGGCCTCTCGACGCGGCTGTTCCGCGCGCCCTACTTCGGCGATGCCGAGCCGACCACCGCCGACGAGCTCGGCCCGGCGCTGCTCGCGCAGCAGCACGGCTATACCAACGTCGGGCTGCACGTGGACAGCGAGGACTGGCAGCGGCCCGGCGTGCAGACGATCCTCGACAACACCGCCCGCGCGCTGGCGAAGGCGGATCCCGACCGCTCGGAGAACGTCATCCTCCTCCACGACGGCGGCGGCGACCGCGCGCAGACCGTCGCCGCGCTGCCCCGCCTCATCACCGAGCTGCGCGAGCGCGGCTACCGCATCGTCCCGCTCACCGAGCTGATCGGCGTCCCCCGCGCCGCGGCGATGCCGCGCGTCGCCGGGCCGGACCTCCTCTCGGTGCGCACCGACGTCGCGCTGTTCCTGCTGCTCGCCGGACTCGACTGGCTGATCCGGTTCATCTTCTTCTTCGCCATCGCGCTCGGCATCGCGCGCGCGGTGCTGCTGACCGCGCTCGCGCTGATGGACCGCAGCGCCCCGCCCGCCGGCGAGCCGGTGCGCCCAAAAGTCAGCGTGATCGTGCCCGCCTATAACGAGGAGCGGGTGATCGTCGCCTCGATCGCGCGGGTGCTGGCGAGCGACTACGGCGAGTTCCAGGTGATCGTCGCCGACGACGGCTCGAAGGACCGCACCAGCGCGCTCGTCGCCGAGCACTTCGGCCGCGATCCTCGCGTGCTGCTGCTGACGATGGCGAACGGCGGCAAGGCGGCGGCGATCAACCGCGCGCTGCAGCACGCCACCGGCGAGGTGATCATCGCGCTCGACGCCGACACCCAGTTCCTGCCCGACGCGATCGCCAAGCTGGTGCGCTGGTTCGCCGACCCGCTGATCGGCGCGGTGGCGGGCAACGCGCGGGTCGGCAACACGGTCAACCTCGTCACCCGCTGGCAGGCGATCGAGTACGTCACCGCGCAGAACGTCGAGCGGCGCGCGCTCGATTCGCTGCGCGCGATCACCGTCGTGCCGGGCGCGATCGGCGCGTGGCGCCGCGCCGCGCTCGACGCGGTGGGCGGCTACCCGGAGGACACGCTGGCGGAGGACCAGGACCTCACCATCGCGATCCAGCGCGCCGGCTGGCGGGTCGCCTACGACGTCGAGGCGATCGCCCTGACCGAGGCGCCGGAGACCTTCGCCGCGCTCGCCCGGCAGCGCTTCCGCTGGTCGTTCGGCACGCTGCAGTGCCTGTGGAAGCACCGCGCTGCGCTGCGCACGGGGCGCCCGGTGGGCCTCGCGCGGATCGGCATGCCGCAGGCGTGGCTGTTCCAGATCGTGTTCGCCGCGCTCTCGCCGATCATCGACCTCGCGCTGGTGATCTCGTTCGCCGGCACCGCCTTGCGCATCTGGCAGCACGGCTGGGCCCAGACGCAGAGCGACGTGCTGCGCATGCTGACCTACTGGCTGGTGTTCGTGCTCGTCGACGTGATCGCCGGCTGGAT
>JBQCFR010000382.1:0-5125 GCA_051958885.1 Tsuneonella sp. | reverse complement strand
TCGAGCAGGGCCTTCAGCGCCGCCTCGCCGTCGGAATAGACGCGGGTGGCGAAGCCTTCCGCCTGCAGTGCGATCGACACGGTGGTGAGGATGTTGCGATCGTCGTCCACCAGGGCGACGACCTGGCGCGTGTCGCCGCGCGGGGCGGGCTCGTCGCCGGGGGATTCGAGGGGGGCGGCCTCCATGCCGCTGTGACTAGCCCCAGACGCCGGGCGAGACAACGCGGCGCTGTGCCCCGAAGGGACAAGACAGGTCGCCGCGGTTTGACGAGAATCGCTGCGCGCATTATGCGCCGGAGAGACTTCCGCGCATTCGTATGCACGCCTCGCACTCATGGAGAGAAGCTTGACCACTCCGCTCGCTTACCCGCTGTCCCGGCAGGGTATCGAAACCGCCGCCCGGATCAATGCCAACCTCGGCACGGCGCAGCTCGTCGAAGCCGCGGTCGCCAACGGCGAGGGGCGGCTGGCGAAGGACGGCCCGCTGGTGGTCGAAACCGGCAGCCACACCGGCCGCGCGGCGAAGGACAAGTTCATCGTCCGCGACGCCGAGACCGAGGACACCGTGTGGTGGGGCAAGGTCAACGCGGCGATGTCGCCCGAGCACTTCGCCAATCTCAAGGCCGACTTCATGGCGGCGCTGACGGACAAGGGCACGCTTTACGTTGCGGACCTGTTCGGCGGCTCGCAGCCGGAGCACCGGGTGAAGGTGCGGGTGATCAACGAGCTCGCCTGGCACAACCTGTTCATCCGTACGCTGCTGGTGCGCCCCACCGCCGATGAGCTGGTCGGCTTCGAGCCCGAGTACACGATCATCGACCTGCCCACTTTCCGCGCCGATCCCGAGCGCCACGGCTCGCGCGGCGAGACGGTGATAGCGGTCAACCTGTCGGAGAAGCTGATCCTGATCGGCGGCACCAGGTACGCCGGCGAGATGAAGAAGAGCGTGTTCGGCATCCTCAACTACCTGCTGCCGCCCGAAGGCGTGATGCCGATGCACTGCAGCGCCAACATCGGGCCGGATGGCAAGACGGCGGTGTTCTTCGGCCTGTCGGGCACCGGGAAGACGACGCTTTCGGCCGACGCCAGCCGCACGCTGATCGGCGACGACGAGCACGGTTGGTCGGACACCGCGGTGTTCAACTTCGAAGGCGGTTGCTATGCCAAGATGATCCGCCTCTCGCCCGAGGCGGAGCCGGAAATCTACGCCACCACCAAACGCTTCGGCACCGTGCTCGAGAACGTCGTGATGGACCCCGAGACGCGCGAGCTCGACTTCGACGACAACAGTCTCGCAGAGAACAGCCGCGGTGCGTACCCGATCGAGTTCATTCCCAACACCAGCAAGAAGAACCTCGGCCCGGTGCCGTCGAACGTGGTGATGCTGACCGCCGACGCGTTCGGCGTGCTGCCCCCGATCTCGCGGCTGACGCCGGACCAGGCGATGTATCACTTCCTCTCGGGCTACACCGCCAAGGTCGCCGGCACCGAGATCGGCGTGACCGAGCCCGAGGCGACCTTCAGCACCTGCTTCGGCGCGCCGTTCATGCCGCGCCACCCGAGCGTCTACGGCAACCTGCTCAAGGAGCGGATCGCCAAGGGCGGCGTGCAGTGCTGGCTGCTCAACACCGGCTGGACCGGCGGCAAGTACGGCGTCGGCAAGCGCATGCCGATCAAGGCCACCCGCGCTCTGCTCAACGCCGCGCTCGACGGCAGCCTCAATAGCGCCGAATTCCGCAAGGACGCGAACTTCGGGTTCGAAGTGCCGGTGAGCGTGCCGGGCGTCGACACCGCGATCCTCGATCCGCGCGCGACCTGGGCGGACAAGGACGAGTACGACCGCACCGCGGAAAAGCTCGTCCAGCTGTTCGTCGATAATTTCGAACAGTTCGCGGACCATGTCGACCAGGGCGTGCGCGACGCCGCGCCGCAGGTTCACGAAGCCGCCGAGTAGCGGCGCATCTCACCGGTTGGAGAGGAGACCCCCGGCCGGGAAACCGGACCGGGGGTTCTTGCGTATGCACCCCTGAGGCGCACTTCGCGCCCGAGGAGCAATGCGCGATGAACATGACCCAGGTCCTCCAGCAAAGCGGCGTGATCGGCTCGATGGCGAGCGAACTCGGCGTCGACGAAAGCACCGCGCGCAAGGGTGCGGGCGCGCTGCTGCCGGCGATCGTCGCGGGGATGGGGCGTAGCCATATCGGTGCGGGCGGCGGCGGAGGCGGGCTGGCCGGCGCCCTTGGCGGCCTGCTCGGAGGCGGGCTAGGCGGCGGCCTGCTCGATTCGGTGCTCGGCAAGGGCGCGACGCCGACGCAGCCCGGAAACGAGATTCTCGGCGAGATCTTCGGCAACAAGGACGTGAGCCGCGGCGTGGCGCAGGAGGCGGCGGAAACCTCCGGCGTCAGTCCGGACCTGCTCAAGAAGATGCTCCCGATCCTCGCGATGGCGGTGGTCGGCTACATGGCCAAGAACCACGGCAGCCAGGCGGGACAGGGCGGTCAGTCGAGCGGTGGCGGAGGGCTGCTGGGCGGCATTCTCGGCCAGGTGATGGGCGGACTGCAGGGGCGTTAGCTACTACCTGCTCCGTTCGTGTCGAGCGCAGTCGAGACACGCTCGCCTGCGCGCGGGTGTCTCGACTACGGACTTCGTCTCCGCTCGACACGAACGGAGTTGGGTGAAGGGAGCTTAGGCTCGCGCCGCCGCGATATAGCGGTCGATGATCTTGGCCAGCACGTCGAGCGGGACGTTGCCGCCTTCGACCACCGCATCGTCGAACGCCTTGAGATCGTACTTCGGCCCGAGCGCCGCCTTGGCGCGCTCGCGCTGGCGGAGGATTTCGTTCTGCCCGACCTTGTAGCCGCAGGCCTGCCCGGGCCACGAGCAATAGCGGTCGACTTCGCTCTGCGCCTCGTCGGGGTTCTGGCCATTGCGGTCGACGAAGAAGGCGATCGCCTGCGCGCGGGTCCAGCGCTTGTGATGGATGCCGGTGTCGATCACCAGCCGGCAGGCGCGGAACGCCTGGTCCTGCAGGTAGCCGAGCCGCCACGCCGGGTGCTCGGTATAGGCGCCGAGCTCGTCGGCCAGCTTCTCGGCATAGAGCGCCCAGCCTTCGGAATAGGCGTTGAAGGATAGCAGGTTGCGGATCAGCGGCAGGTCGTTGGAATACTCGCCCTGCCACACGTGCCCCGGGATCGTCTCGTGGTGAACCAGCGTGGGCAGCGTGTACTCGCGGTGCAAGTCGGTCGTGCGCAGGTTGATCCACATCTTGCCCGGTATCTTGCCGTCCTTCGAACCGGCGCCCCCCTAGGCAGTCGGGGCGCCCGGCTCTTCCGCGGGCGGCAGCCGGCGGACCTCGAAGTTGGGGTTGACCAGCTTGCCGAACGCGCGCGGCATCTGCGCGGTGATCCAGGCGATGCGCGCCTCGATGAACTTGATGATCGCGGCGCGGCCCGGATCGCCCTCGGCGAACTTGAAGCGCGGGTCTTCGCCAAGCGCCTTCATCCGGTCGCCGACGCTGCCCTGGCGGTAGCCGAGGCCCTGCAGGATCGTGTCCATCTGCGACTGGATTTCCGCGAGCTGCGTCAGGCCCGTCTGGTGAATGTCTTCGGGCGTCATGCGCGTCGTCGTGCTCGCGCGCAGCGCCCAGGCGTACCACTCGTCGCCGCGCGGCTGCGCCCACATCCCGGCACCGCTCTTGGCAATGGCGCGCTCGGCCTCGAGCTCGGCGAGCTGCGCGCGCAGCGCGGCGGCGATCGGTCCGGTGACGATCGGCCTGGCGCGCGCGCTCCAGTCGCCGGGGATCGCGCCGGTGCGGCTGGTGAGCCCCTCGACATAGCTGCCGCCGCTCTCGGCGTCGGCGATCGAGCTCTTCATCGCGGCGATCGCCTTGTCGAGCAGGAAGTCGGGCGGCACCACGCCCATGGCGCGCGCGGCGCGGATGCGCTCGCGCTCACCTTCGAGCTGCGCGGGGATGGCGGCGAGCCGCGCGAGGTAGGCCTCGGCGTCGGCGGCGTCGCGCACCGGGTGCTCGGCGGCCATGAAACGCGGGAAGTCGAGGAACCCGCCGACGTTCTGGATCACTACGTAAGGCGCGTTGCGCCAGCCGCCCACCGCCACGTCGCCATACGGCAGCGCGAACCCGTCGAGCGCGGTGGAGTACGCGCTCTCGACGACCTCGTAACTGGTGCGCGTACTGGGGTCCAAGCGCGAGGTATCCGCCGCGCGCACCCGGGCGAGGTCGGCGCGCAGCGTGCCTGCGATCGCGTTCTGACCCGCCTGCGAGCGGTCGCTCAGCCGGCTTCGCAAGTAGCCGCGCTCGCCGGTGTCGACGCCGAGCGAGGTGGCGCCCTCGGGCGACTTGTCGAGTAGATCCCAGGCGACCGCGTCGAGAAACGCCTCGCCGCTTGGCGCGGCCTCCGTGGCTGCGGGGATGGTTGCGCAGCCGGTGAGCGCGAGTGCGGAGGCGCCGCCGAGCCCGGCGAGGGCCTGGCGGCGAGTGAGATTGATCGATAGGGTTGTCATGCGCGGCGGTGTGAAGTCCCTGCCGCGCGCTGTCAAACCGCTGATCTCAATCGAGGAACTGTGCGGGCACCTTGCCGCCGTTGCCGGCCAGTTCCTGCATCGTGCGCTTGTGCAGCCAGACGTTGTCCTCCGCGCTGCCCGAATAGTCGGTGCGCCCGAGCTCCTGCGCCAGCGCCTTGCGGCTTTCGTAGTCGGACGGGACGCCGATCAGCTTCATCAGGTCGACGATCGAGGTGCGCCAGTTGAGGCGATCGGCGCCCGGCATCGAATCGAGCCGGTTCTCGACGTCTACCTGGTCGAGAGGGGCCGGCTGTGAAGTCGCCGCCGGGGTGGGCGCAGGCTTGCCCGGCGCCTGAGTCGTGTCGACCGTAGGCGAGGGTGCCGCCGCGTGAGCGGGGGCAGGTTGGGGCTTGTGGCCAAGGATCGCATCCTTGATCTTGGAGAAAATGCTCATCGCCTGTGCGGGTGCCTTTCTACGCGTGCGGAATGCCGCGACTGTTCGGCAACAGCCCGCAAGCGCCGGCGGTTCCGCGCATTGCGACTATCGGCTAGGGGAATGCGCCAGGAGGTAACATCGCGGATGGTTTCGACCGTGCTTTCGATCC
>JBQCFR010000381.1:0-3407 GCA_051958885.1 Tsuneonella sp. | reverse complement strand
GGGGCCCGCAATTTCAACCGGGAGCTTTGTGGGGGGCAGTTAGATGGCGGTGAGTGATCACGTCGATCTTCCGACGTTCATCGAGGGCGTGAAGAAGCGCAATCCGGGACAGCCGGAGTTCGTCCAGGCGGTGACCGAGGTCGCCGAGGACATCTTCGACTTCATCCAGGACAAGGAGGCGTACCACCGGGCGCAGATCCTGCGCCGGATCGCCGAGCCCGACCGGGTCATCTCCTTCCGCGTCTGCTGGGAGGACGACAAAGGCAATATCCGCGTCCAGCGCGCCTGGCGGGTGCAGAACAACAACGCGATCGGCCCCTACAAGGGCGGCCTGCGGTTCCACCCTTCGGTCACCGAGAGCGTGCTCAAGTTCCTGGCCTTCGAGCAGACCTTCAAGAACGCGCTGACCGGCCTGCCGATGGGCGGCGGCAAGGGCGGGTCGAACTTCAATCCCAAGGGCAAGAGCGTTCGCGAGATCATGCGCTTCTGCCAGTCGTTCATGACCGAGCTCTATCGCCACATCGGCGCCGACATCGACGTGCCGGCGGGCGACATCGGCGTCGGCGGGCGCGAGATCGGCTACATGTTCGGCCAGTACAAGCGGATCACCAACGAATTCACCGGGGTGCTCACCGGCAAGGGCCTCGAATACGGCGGTTCGATGATCCGGCCCGAGGCGACCGGCTACGGCGCGGTCTACTTCCTCGAGAACATGCTCAAGCACAAAGGCGACAGCGTGGAGGGCAAGACCGCGGTGATCTCAGGTTCGGGCAATGTCGCCACCCACGCGGCGGAGAAGATCGTCCAGCTCGGCGGCAAGCCCGTCACGCTGTCGGATTCGGGCGGGTTCATCCACGATCCCGAGGGACTGACGCTCGAGAAGATCAACTGGGTGAAGGAGCACAAGACTCATCGCCGCGGCCGCATCAGCGACTATGCCGATGCGTTCAAGGGCGCGAGCTTCCACGAAGGCAAGCGGCCGTGGGGCGTCGAGTGCGATGTGGCGCTGCCCTGCGCGACTCAGAACGAGCTGAACGAGGAGGAGGCGCGCACGCTCGTGGCGAACGGCTGCCAGGCGGTGTCGGAAGGCGCCAACATGCCCACGACGCTAGAGGGCACGCACGTGTTCAAGGACGCAAAGACTCTGTTCGCGCCCGGCAAGGCGGCCAATGCCGGCGGCGTCGCAGTGTCGGGGCTCGAGATGAGCCAGAATTCCGAGCGCCGCGCGTGGAAGGAGGAAGAGCTCCAGACCATGCTGCGCGACATCATGGACGGGATCCACTCGCGTTGCCTCACCTACGGCGAGCAGGGCGGCGGCCACGTCGACTACGTCAAGGGCGCGAACATCGCCGGCTTCAAGAAAGTCGCCGACGCGATGCTGGCGTTCGGGGTGGTCTGAGCGGGGACGCTTCGAGACGAGTCCTCGGCCTGCGGCTTCGGCCTCTCCTCAGCGCGAACGGGAAATCGAGGGAGACACTTCACCTCCCGTTCGTCCTGAGGAGCGAAGACGCAGTCTGAGCGTCTCGAAGGATAAGGGCACCGCTCGAATACCCACGCTTTGACGCCGCCGCATTTCGCGTGTAGACCCCTTGCATCGACACGCGCGGCGCCCATCTGGGCGGTCGCCGTCGTTTACGCGTGCTACCCGGTTGACGGGGAGGGCGAATCGCCCTAAGCGCGCCGTTCATTCGACAGATGCAGGAGAAGTCCGGCAGGGGGCAGCCTTCGACGCGCGCCACCCGGGCTTTTTGCCGTTCGGGCAATTCCTCTTCGCATTCGCCGATGGACACAGCGATGAGATAGGGGCCGCCACCCGTCGTCAGGCAGGCGGCCGGTCCCTGTGGAGCATGGAGAACTAAGTGGCTCGTATTGCCGGGGTAAATCTCCCCACGAACAAGCGCGTGATCATCGCGCTCACCTACATCCACGGGATCGGCCGCACCACCGCGGTGAAAATCGCCGACAAGCTGGGCATCGATCACAGCCGCCGGGTGCAGGACCTGACCGACGCCGAGATCCTGCAGATCCGCGAGACGATCGACAGCGACTACTCGGTCGAGGGCGACCTTCGCCGCGAGACGGCGATGAACATCAAGCGCCTGATGGACCTCGCCAGCTATCGCGGGCTTCGCCACCGCAAGGGCCTGCCGGTCCGCGGCCAGCGCACGCACACCAATGCGCGCACCCGCAAGGGCAAGGCCAAGCCGATCGCCGGCAAGAAGAAGTAGCTCTTCGGCCGGCTCGAGGAGCCGCTTTTTTCTCTTCAGGACTGGGTGACCGTGTGACACGCGGTCCCCGCAATCCAGGTTTGGACACCCGACCAATGGCACGCGAACCCCAGCGCATCCGGCGCCGCGAACGCAAGAACATCTCCAGCGGCGTCGCGCACGTGAACGCCAGCTTCAACAACACCATGATCACCATCACCGACGCCCAGGGCAATGCGATCAGCTGGTCCTCGGCCGGCATGATGGGCTTCAAGGGTAGCCGCAAGTCGACTCCCTACGCCGCCCAGGTTGCCGCGGACGATGCCGGCAAGAAGGCCGCCGAGCACGGCGTCCGCACGCTCGAAGTCGAGGTCAAGGGCCCCGGCTCGGGCCGCGAGAGCGCGCTCCGCGCGCTCCAGGCGGTCGGCTTCACGATCACCTCGATCCGGGACGTCACGCCAATCCCGCACAACGGGGTGAGGCCGTCCAAGCGCCGCCGCGTCTGATCCGTACCTGCCCGGCGGCGGGTCGCCCCCTGCCGCCGACTTTCACGGACCGGACGCACCGCCAGCGCAGCCGGTCCGACACGCATTTGAACCTTTAGGGGATATCCATGTCCGTCAACACCAAGAACTGGCAGGAACTCAAGAAGCCCAACGCCCTCGAGGTGAAGGAAGGCGGCGACAAGAGCCGCAAGACGACTTTCGTCGCCGAGCCGCTCGAGCGCGGCTTCGGTCTGACGCTCGGCAACGCGCTGCGCCGCGTGCTGCTCTCCAGCCTCCAGGGCGCGGCGATCACCTCGATCAAGATCGAGAACGTGTTGCACGAGTTCTCCAGCCTCGCCGGTGTGCGCGAGGACGTGACGGACATCGTCCTCAACGTGAAGCAGATCGCCCTGCGGATGGAAGGCGAAGGCCCCAAGCGGCTGCAGCTTTCGGCGACCGGCCCGGGCGAAGTCACCGCCGGGGACATCGCCGTTTCGGGTGACATCGCGGTGATGAACAAGAACCTCGTGATCTGCCACCTCGACGAGGGCGCGAACCTCAACATGGAGCTGACCGCCGACACGGGCAAGGGCTATGTCCCCGCGGTGTCGAACCGCCCGGTCGATGCGCCGATCGGGCTGATCCCGGTCGACAGCCTCTACTCGCCGGTGCGCCAGGTCAGCTACAAGGTCGAGAACGCCCGCGTCGGGCAGGA
>JBQCFR010000380.1:0-4616 GCA_051958885.1 Tsuneonella sp. | reverse complement strand
TGTTCTTCGCGATCCTCGTGCTGGCGCTCGCGTTGATCCTGCAGCCGGCGATGTCGATGTTCGACAGCTTGCCGGCGATCCTCGACCGGGTCGGGGCGCGCTTCACCGAATTGCGCGGCAATTTCGCCTGGCTCGCCGTGGCCAACGAACGGCTAGGCGAGCTGATGGGCCATTCGCGCACGCAGCAGGTCGAAATCGCCAGCCCCTCGGTGATCGAGCAGGTCGCGGTCGCCACTCCCAGCGTCATCCTCGAGACGCTGCTCACGTTCCTGATGGCGTTCTTCATGGTCGAAGCACGCGTGCGCCTGCGCCGGCGGCTGCTGCTCGATCGGACCGATCTTGCCGCCAGCCTCAAGGCCGCGCGCGCGCTGCGCGAGGTGCAGGACCGCGTCGCGGCCTACATTCTGACGGTGACCTGGATCAACGCCTGCATCGGCGTGATCGTGACGCTCGCCGCCTGGGCGTTCGGGCTCGAGGCGCCGGTGATGTGGGGCGGCCTCGCCGCAATCCTCAACTTCCTGCCGTACGTCGGACCGCTCGCAATGGTCGGCATCCTCGCATTCTACGGCATCGGCACCGCGGACACGGTGCTGCTGGGTATCGCGCCGGCCGCCTGCTATCTCGGCCTTCACGCGGTCGAATCGAACGTCTTCACCCCCTCGGTGCTCGGCGCACGGTTCACGATGAACCCGGTCATGATCCTGATCGCGCTAAGTTATTTCTCGTGGATCTGGGGTGTGTTCGGGGCGCTGCTGTCAGTCCCCATCCTGCTCACGCTGACCGCCTTGTTCGACCACATCGGCCATCCGAACGTCATCGGGTTCATCTTCGGAGAACCACTCTTCGCCTCACTCGAAGAACTCGATTCGAGCGCCGGCGAGGCTGCCTAATGCAAAACGGCCCGCCGTTTTCGGCCGGGCCGCTCGCATAGCCGAGGCGCCGGCTCAGCCGGGGTATTGCCAGGTGGTGCCGCGCACCAGGTTCTCCCCCGCGAAGCGCCAGTTCAGCTTCTCGTCGATCACGGCGTCGAGGTAGCCCGGACGCGCATTCTGGTAATCGAGGTAGTAGGCGTGCTCCCACACGTCGATCGTCAGCAGCGGATTGCCGCTCTGGTCGGCAAGGGTGTCGCCGTCGTGCGTTTCGGCGATTTCGAGCTTCCCGCCCTTCTCGCACAGCCACACCCAACCGCTCGCGAAGTGCCCCGCGCCGCGCGCCTTGAGCTGCTTCTTGAGCTCGTCGAGCGAACCGAAGGCGTCGTCGATCATGCTCTTCAGCTCGTCCGACGGATTGCCGCCCTCTGGCGCGAGCGAATGCCAGTAGAAGCCGTGGTTCCAGCTCTGGCCCGCGTTGTTGAACAGGCCCTGGTCGCTCCCGCGCGCTTTGGCGATGATCGAGATGAGGTCCTGCCCCTCCATATCGGTCCCCGCGATCGCCGCGTTGGTCTTGTCGATATAGGCCTTGTGATGCTTGTCATGATGAAAGCGAAGCGTCTCGGCCGAGATCGCCGGGTCGAGCGCGCTGTAATCGTAAGGCAGGTCGATCAGTTCGAAAGCCATGGTTGTCTCCCGTGGTCGGATTGAAGCTGTGGGGTGTTCCCTACACCAATGCGCGGCGGACGCTAGGGTTGCACCGGCGGCATGTTTTCCTCGGCGTTGCGATCGACAGCGGCCGCCACCGCCACGTCGTTGGTGACGTTGGCGACGGTGCGCATGATATCGGGCAGCATCTCGACCGCCACCAGCAGGGCGAGCGGACCGACCGGCACACCCATCGCGATGCAGATCGGCCCGATCGAGATCACGAAGCTGATTGCGCCGGGAAGGCTCACAGAACCCACGCTGACGATCATCGCCACGATCACGCCCGTGACCAGCGTCGCCGGACCGAGCGGGACCCCGGCGAGATGCGCGACGTAAATCGCCACGGCAAGGTTCATCGCCGGGCTCGTCGAGCGGAAGATCGCCACGCTGAGCGGGAGGACGAAGTCGGCGGTCGGCTCGCGTAGGCCCAGGCGGCGCGCGCTGACGAGCATGGCCGGCAAACTGGCCAGCGAGCTCTGCGTCGACAGCGCGACCGCCTGCGCCGGCAGCATCGCGCGCGCGAACCGTGGCAGACCCACGCCTCCTGCGAGCCATGCCACGAGATAGCCGATCACCAGAACCACCGCGCCCATCGCGGAGACGACGGCGATGTAATGCGCGAGCGTGGCGAACGCGCCGCCCCCGCCAGCCGAAGCCACGCTGATCGCGAGCGCGAAAACGCCGATCGGGGCGGCCGCGAGAACCCAGCCGATGATCACCAGCATCGCGTTGCCGAGCCCGCGAAAAAATCCGAGCAGCAGGTCGCGCTGCGCCGCGGGAAGCCGCACCAGCGCCAACGCAAACACTGCGAAGAACACCGTCAGCGGCAGCATCGCGGTTTCCGCCGCCGCGGCGACGACGTTCGGTGCGACGAGCGAGGTCACGAAGTCGCCGATAGTGGGCACTTTGGCCGCCGCCGCCGCGCCCCCGGTCATGAGAAACCCCGCCGCGCCGCGCGGGATCGGAAACACGTGCAGCAGCAACGGCAACAGCAGACAGGTGGTTATCGCCCCCAGCAGCAGCACCGCGAAAATCCACCCCAGCGTGCGGCGCGCGGCCGTGCCGGCGCGGGCCGCCTGCGCCATCTGCGCGATGCCGAGCACCAGCAGCGCCGCGATCAGCGGGATGATCGTCATCTGCAGCGCCCGCAGCCACAGCGTACCCAGCGGCTGCGCCACCGCGAGAACGGGCGCGATGGCCGCCGTGTTCGCCAGCACGAGGCCAAGGGCGAGGCCCGCGACCAGTCCGGCGAGCGTCCAGCCGGCCGGTATCCGCACCTGGATCAACTGCCCGGAATTGTCGTCTGCGCCCGCCATTCGCTCTCCCTCGCGTCGGCGCGACGATAGAGCCTTCGCGCAATTGTGCTAGGCATCGTGACAAGCGCGCTGCCACTCGGCAAAGGCTGCAGCAACGAAGTTTCGAGGATGGCAATGGGACGCAAATTCTTCGGCACCGACGGGATCCGGGGCCGCACCAACAAGGGCGTGATGACAGCCGCCACGGCGATGCGCGTGGGCCAGGCGGCAGGGCGCTATTTCCTGCGCGGCGATCACCGGCACCGGGTGGTGATCGGCAAGGATACTCGCCTGTCTGGCTACATGATGGAAAACGCGCTCGTCGCAGGCTTCACCAGCGTCGGCATGGATGTCATCATGACCGGACCCCTGCCAACCCCCGCGATCGCCATGCTCACGCGCGAGATGCGCGCCGACCTCGGCGTCATGATCAGCGCCAGCCACAATCCCTACGAGGACAACGGGATCAAGCTGTTCGGACCCGACGGGTTCAAGCTGTCCGACGAGGCCGAATTGGCGATCGAGCACGCGCTGGAGAACGGCGAGATACCCCTCGCCGCCGCGCCCGACATCGGCCGCGCGCGGCGGATCGAGGATTCGCGCGGTCGGTACATCCACGCGGTCAAGCAGTCGGTCGCCGCGGATATCCGCTTCGACAGCCTCACGGTCGTCGTCGATTGCGCCAACGGGGCCGCCTATCAGGTCGCCCCGACGGCCATCTGGGAGCTCGGCGCCAAGGTCGTCACGATCGGCGTCACCCCCAACGGCACCAACATCAACCGCGACGTCGGCTCGACCTCGCTCGACGCGGTCAAGGCCAAGGTTGTCGAGGAAGGCGCCGACATCGGTATCGCGCTCGACGGCGACGCCGATCGTCTGATCGTGGTCGATGAAAAGGGTCAGACCGTCGACGGGGACCAGATCATGGCGCTGATCGCCCTGCGCATGCACGAGAAAGGCTCGCTTAAGGGTGGCGGCGTGGTTTCGACCGTGATGTCCAACCTGGGCCTCGAACGGCATCTGGCCGGCCACGGGCTGACGCTCGAACGGACCAAGGTCGGCGACCGCTACGTGCTCGAGCGGATGCGCAGCGGCGGGTTCAACGTCGGCGGCGAGCAATCGGGCCACATGATCCTGCTCGATCATGGGACCACGGGTGACGGGACCGTGGCGGCGCTGCGCGTGCTGGCGAGCCTGGTGCGCTCGGGCAAGCGCGCGAGCGAACTGCTGCACCTGTTCGACCCCGGCCCCCAGTTGCTCAAGAACGTCCGCTTCGAAGGGGGTGCGCCGCTCGAGGATGCCCGCGTCAGGCAGATCATTGCCGAGGCGGAGCGGGAGCTCGCCGGGAAGGGCCGGCTGGTAATCCGCCCGTCGGGCACCGAGCCGGTGATCCGCGTCATGGCCGAAGGCGATGACGAAGCTCAGGTCGTGCGCGTCGTCGACACGATCTGCGACGCGGTCAGAACCGCCGCCTGATGCTCGAGATGCGCCCCGACTGCGAACGCTGCGGCGCGGACCTCCCGGCCGAGGCGCCGGGCGCGTTCATCTGCAGCTTCGAGTGCACCTTTTGCGCGGCCTGCGCCGACGCGCTCGACGACCGTTGCCCGAACTGCGGCGGCGAGCTGATGGACCGGCCGACGCGGGCGCAGGCGTTCCTCGCGAAGTATCCCGCTTCAACCGCGCCGCGCTCCCAGGGATGGGGCAAGCGGGGGCGGGCATGCTTCGACAAGCTCAGCATGAG
>JBQCFR010000379.1:0-6944 GCA_051958885.1 Tsuneonella sp. | reverse complement strand
CGGCCTCCTTCGCGCGCACGAGGTCGACGATCTCGGCGAACGTCGGCACCTGCCACAGCCCGTCGAACCGCGCGTTGCCGGGGCGGAGCTGCGGCAGCCGCTCCTTGGCGCGCAGCGTGCGCAGCTCGGCGAGCGTGAAGTCCTCGGCGAACCAGCCCGTCACCGCCTTGCCGTCGATCTGCTTGCTGCGCCGGCGGTCGGCGAACTCGGGCCGGCCGGCGACATCGGTGGTGTCGGACAACTCGTTCTCGTGCCGCGCGACGAGCACCATGTCCTTGGTCGGCACGAGGTCCGGCTCGATGAAGTCGGCGCCTTCGTCGATCGCCTTTTCGTAGGCGGCGAGCGTGTGCTCGGGCCGCTCGCCGCTCGCGCCGCGGTGCGCGATCACGAGCTGTGCGTGAGCCGGTGCCGCCAGCGCGAGCGCGGCTAATGCCAGGAGGATTCGCATGGCCACTCTCTTCGCAAGGTCAGCCTGAACGTCAACCGAGCGCATCGGCGATCGCCGCGCGCGCCTGCGCCTCGCGCTCGGCCCAGCCGCCGCTGACTATGCGGTAGGCCGCGCCGGTGCGGCGCAGCATGTCTTCGGCAGCCTCTGCGAAAGCCGCGCGCGCCTCGGCGCTGCCGAAGAACCGCGTGCCGTCCGCCACCCACGGCACGTCGGGCGCGAACAGGAGGTAGATCTCGGCCTTGGGGTAGGCGAGCAGCTCGGTAGGAACCTTGCCGAACAGCATCTGCGCCCAGGCGGCGGTCATCAGCGGATCAGTGTCGAGCAGCACGAGGCGCGGGTTCCCCGCGCAGGCTGCGCGCATCAGCCGGTCCTGCTCGGCGGCGATCGCCAGCAGGTCTTGCATCGTGAAGTCGGTGGTGACCGTCTCGGCATAGATGCGGCCGTATTCGGGCACGAGCGGACAGCCGAGCTCGGCGGCGAGCTTGCCCGCAAGCACCGACTTGCCGGTGCTCTCCGCGCCGTGGAAGCAGACGCGCATCATGCGCGCGCGGCCCTGCTCCACTCGCGCAGCCCGAGCACCGAGAGCACGAGGAACGCCACGTAGAGGACCGCCAGCAGGTGCAGGTCGCGGATCACGTAGAGCGCGACCGAAACCACGTCGATGACGATCCACAGCACCCAGTTCTCGATCCGCCGGAAGCTCAGCAGGAACTGCGCGGCGACGCTCATGCCCGTCACCGCGCTGTCGGCCATCGGCAGTGCGGCGTTGGTCCAGCGTGCGAGGCTGAAGCCGAGCGCGAGGCTGATCGCGGCGGTGGCGAGCGCCCAGGCGGCGCGCGCAGGCCAGCTGAACCAGCGCACCGGCACCGCCGTGTCGTCCGCGCCTTTCGCGCGCGTCCACAGCCACCAGCCCCACGCGTTGACCGCGAAGAAGAACGCCTGCAGCCCCGCCTCGGCATAAAGCCGCGCCTCGAACAGCACCACGCCGACGCAGCTCACCATCGCCATCGCGGCGGGGAAGTTCCACACCGAGCGGCGGATCAAGAGGACGATGTTGGCGAAGCCGAGGATCGTCCCGGCGATCTCGAGCGGGCTCATTGCACCCCGAGCGCCGCGGCCCACTCTTCGGAATCGAACCCCACCAGCAGCCCGCCCGCGTGCTCGACCACCGGGCGCTTGATGGCGGAAGGGTGCGCCGCCATCAGCCGCACCGCCTTGGCCGCGTCGAGGTCGGCCTTGTCCGCCTGGGGTAGCTTGCGGAAGGTCGTGCCGCGCCGGTTGAGCACCGTCTCCCACCCCGCCTGCGCCGCCCACCGCGCAAGCTGCGCGGGATCGGCGCCGTCCTTCTTGTAGTCGTGGAACGCATAGGCGATGCCCTTCGCATCGAGCCACGCGCGCGCCTTCTTCACGGTGTCGCAGTTCGGAATGCCGTAGAAGTCGATCATCTCAGTCCTTGGCGGGGAAGCGGTGGATGCGCGGGGCGGCGCAGCCGAACAGCGTGTAGCTTTCGTAGTACGCGGCGCGGCCGCGCGCCTGCACGGCGCGGTGCTCGGCGACGCGGCCCCACGCGCGCGCGGCGGCTTCGTCGGCCCACTCGCTGAGCGCGATCACCTCGCCGTCTTCGGCGGCGTAGCTCTTGAACGAGAGGAAGCCCGGCTGCGCCGCGGCCATCGCCTCCATCGCGGCGGCCTCGGCCTCGTAAGCCGCGCGGTCGATGTCGGCGCGTTTGCGGTTGCGGAAGACGACGAGGTACATCAGCGATGGCCTTGCGCGAAGTTCACACGCTGTCACGCCTGTCACAGTGTCCTGGAGGGAAACTGCCCGCCGCCCGAAAGCGCGTGTGACGGCGGGTTGGATCGGGGGAGCGGGCGTGCATGCCAGCGGCCTATCAGGGCACGCGGGAGTAGGAAACTCTCTCGGTCGCCTCCACTCCCGTTCGTTCGCAGCTTCATGGATGTCCCAGGTGCGCATCGGCGATGGCAACGGCCAGCGCGTCGGCCGCATCGGGGCCGGCGATCTGTGCGCCGGGCCGCAGCACCTTGAGCATGGCCTGAACCTGAGCCTTCTCGGCCCCGCCGGTGCCGACGACCGCCTTCTTGACCAGCCGCGCGGCGTGCTCGCGCACCGGAACTCCGGCAGCGCCGCAGGCGGCGAGCACCGCGCCGCGCGCCTGCGCCAGCTTCAGGGTCGATTGCGGGTTCTTGTTGACGAAGACTTCCTCCGCCGCGGCGCGGTCCGGCCGGTGCTCGGCGATGACTGCGGCGAGCCCGGTCTGCAGCGCCGCGAGCCGCTCGGCCATCGGCGCTTTGGGGTCGGTCGGCAGTTGGCCGTTGGCGATGTGGCTGAGCCGGCTTCCTTCGGCGCGCACCACGCCCCAGCCGGTGCACGACAGCGAAGGATCGAGACCGAGGATCAGCACTCAATCGCCGTGCAAGAAAAATCCGCCGCTGACCATCAGGTAGGCCATCAGCAGCACAGCGCCGACTGCGGTCACCCACCCCTTCCAGGTCATGATCGAGCTTGCCTTAGGCAACCCGCCTGGCGGTCGCGCCGTCGCCCTTGGGCATGCGCTTGACGTCCCACACCAGGCCGAGCTTCTCGAGCGCGAGGATCACCCAGTAGGTCATGTCAATTTCCCACCAGCGGGTGCTGGTGGTCGCGGCACGGGGGTGGGCGTGGTGGTTGTTGTGCCAGCCTTCGCCCAGCGAGGCGAGCGCGACGATCCAGTTGTTCTTCGCGGTCCACGGGCCCTTGAACCGCTCGCTGCCCCACAGGTGGCAGACCGAGTTCAGCGCGGAAATCGCGTGGAGGCCGAGCACCATGCGGAAGCACCCCGCGATCAGCACTGTGCCGACCGCGTGCTGCCACGTGCCGCCGAATGCCCAGCCCCATAGCGCCGGAACGACGAGGCCCGAGGTCCAGAACCACACCCACCGCGTCCGGTGCGCGAACACCAGCACCGGATCGTCCATCAGGCCCTTGCCGTAGACGCCAAGATCGGTGCTGCAGTTGTCGAACGCCCAGCCGAGGTGCGCGTGCTTGAAGCCTTCGCGCGCCGAAACCTTGCGCCCCTGCCCGTCGTAGAACGGGCTGTGCACGTCTCCCGGCCGGTCGGTCAGCGAGTGGTGGCGGCGGTGGTCGGCGACCCAGTAGAGCGCCGAGCCGTAAGCCCCGCTCTGCGCCAGGATCGCCAGCGCATAGCGCATCGGGGTCGAGGTCTTGAACGCGCCGTGGCCGAAGTAGCGGTGATGGCCGAGGCTCTCCCCCAGCACGTTGAGCACGTAGAACAGCGCGAAGGCGGACCATTCGACCCACCCGCTGCCGACCACGGCCATCCACACGAAGCCGGCGAGCATGCCGCCGTTCTTGAAGCTCGCCTGCACGATGTAATCGCGGTGCTGCTGCTTCGCGAGCGGCGCATCGACGATCACCCCGCGCGGCGCAGCGTGCGCCCCCTTCGCGCCGGGCGCCTCCGGCAGGATGAGGTCGGCTTCGGCGTCATAGACGCCCGGCCCCGGCACCAGCGGCGCAGGCGCCACCGGTGTCGTGCGGCCCGGCGACTTGAGCCGAACGTCGTCCAAATCGACCGGTTGAGTAGCCACGTCCGCGCGAACCCCTGTTGTCCAACAAAGGCCCGAATAGCGCAGGAGACGATGGTTTAAAAGGAATTAACGATGTCGCGCGGGCCGCGTGCGACTTCGGGACGCGGTTGCGTGATTCTTGTCACGCCCGTGCGCCGCGCGCGAATACTCAGATGCGGATGCCGATTCTTGGGCCGAAGTGCGCCATGCCCAAGTAGAGCGCGACCGTCAGCGCGCAGCCGAGCGCCAGCGCCAGCCAGAACGGCGTGCCGCCGCGCAGCAGCGCGGGGATCAGGAGGAACATCGGCAGGCTCGGCAGCACGTACCAGAAGGTCGCCTGCGCGTGGATCGCCATGTTCTCGGCATCGGGCCGAGCGTGCCACAGGAAGATCATCCCCAGCACCGAGACCAGCGGCAGGGAGGCGACCAGCGCGCCCATCGCCGGCAACCGCCGCCCGATCTCCGAGATGGCCGCGACCATCGCGCCGGCGAGAAGAGCCTTGGCGATGAGGGTCCACACTAGCCCAGCTTCTCCATCACCGCGTCGGACACCTCGTAGTTGCCCCACACGGTCTGCACGTCGTCGTCGTCGTCGAGCGCGTCGACCAGCTTGAACAGCGTATCGGCGTCGCCTTCGCCCACCTCGACGGTGAGGTTGGGCTTCCACGCCAGCTTGACGCTCTCGGGCTCGCCGAGCGTCTTCTCGAGCGCGCCGGCGACTTCGTGGAGCGATTCCATCTCGGTCCACACGGTGTGGCCGTCGTCGGCGCTCTCGACGTCGTCCGCGCCGGCCTCGATCGCGGCTTCGAGCACCTTGTCCTCGTCGCCCGCGCTCGCCGGATACTCGATCATGCCCTTGCGCTCGAACCCGTGGCTCACTGCGCCCGAGGCGGCGAGGTTGCCGCCGTTCTTGGAGAACGCGGTGCGCACGTTGGTGGCGGTGCGGTTGCGGTTGTCGGTCAGCGCCTCGACGATCAGCGCCACGCCGCCCGGGCCGTAGCCCTCGTAGCGGATCTCCTCGTAGTCCTCGCCGCCGGCGGCCGCGGCCTTGTCGATCGCGCGCTGTATGTTGTCCTTGGGCATCGACTGCGCCTTGGCGTTGTTCACCGCCAGCCGCAGGCGCGGGTTCATGTCGGGATCGGGCGTGCCCATCTTGGCCGCCACGGTGATTTCGCGGGAGAGCTTGGAGAACTGGGCCGAGCGCTTCTTGTCCTGCGCGCCCTTGCGGTGCATAATATTTTTGAACTTGGAATGGCCTGCCATGGATCGGGTCTTCTACCGGTGAATCTCTTGAAAAAGCGGGGGGCGCATTAGCCGCATGGACGGCCAACCGACAAGTGGCCGCAGCGATGGCGGCGTGGTGGCGTTCGTACCGGCGACGTGGCGCGCCTTCGGCGCGTTCCTGCGCCGCCCGAGCTTGCCCGACCGCGCCGACGGGGTGAGCCGCGCGGGCCTGTTCGAGATCGCGCGGCTGTTCCCACTCGACCTGCTGGCGATGGCGCTGCTGATCGGCGGGTTCGGGGTGCTGACCGCGCTCGGGCTGAAGATGCCGGCGCACGCGCTCGAGGGGCTCAAGATCGGCCCGTGTCTGGCGCTGCTGATCGTGCTCGGTGCGCCTATTGCGGAGGAGATCATCTTCCGCGGCTGGCTGTCGGGCCGCCTTGGCGGCATTTTGGGAAGCCTTTTTTTCCTCCCCGGGCTTGTCGCTCTTTTGGCTTCGATCGGGCTCAAGGCACAGCCGTCAATCGCAGCTGACCTCCGATGGGCTGCATCGGCATTTTTTGTGATCGCCGCCCTGTTCGCTGCCCTCCTCCGTCGACGCGAAGCGATTCCGTGGTTTCGGCGCCACTTCGCTTGGTTCTACTACCTTGCAGCGGTTCTGTTCGCCGCGGTGCACCTGTCGAACTTCGCCGGCAGTCGGAGCCCGCTGCTGATAGCGCTGGTGCTGCCGCAGTTCGTGCTCGGGCTGATCCTGGGCTACTTGCGCATCCGCCGCGGGCTGTGGGCGAGCATGATCCTCCACGCGCTGCACAACTCGGTGTTCATCGGCCTCGTGGCGCTGGGGGCCGCGCAGAAGGCCTAGCCGTTCACCACGGTGCCCCCGTTGGGATGGAGCACCTGGCCCGACATGTAGCTCGAATCCTCGCACGCGAGGAACAGGAACGCCGGGGCGACCTCGTTGGGCTGGCCGGGGCGGCCCATCGGGGTGTCCTTGCCGAAGTCCTTCATCTTCTCCGGCGGCTGGCCGCCGAACGGATTGAGCGGGGTCCAGATCGGCCCGGGCGCGACTCCGTTCACCCGGATGCCGTCCTTGATCAGGTTCTCGCTCAGCGAGCGGGTGAACGCGGTGATCGCGACCTTGGTCGCGCTTTAATCGAGCAGGATCGGCGCACCCTTGTACATCGTGATGCTGGTGCAATTGACGATCGCCGCGCCCTTCTTGAGGTGCGGCCGCGCGGCCTGGACGAGGTAGAACATCGAGAAGATGTTGGTCTGGAACGTCCGCTGGAGCTGTTCGACCGTGATATCGGTGATGTCCTTGTCGGGATGCTGCTCGCCCGCGTTGTTGACCAGCACGTCGAGCCGGCCCCATTTGGCGATCACCTTGTCGACCAGCGCCTGGCCGACCTTGGGATCGCCGAGATCGCCGCGGTGGAGCAGCGCCTCGCTCCCCTCGTCCTTGATCCGATCGGCGACGAACTGCGCGTCGTCGTCCTCTTCGAGGTAGGCGATGGCGACCTTGGCCCCTTCGCGCGCGAACAGGATCGCGGTCGCCCGGCCGATCCCGCTGTCGCCGCCGGTGACGATCGCGACCTTGCCTTTCAGCCGGCCCGAACCGGGATGGCGCGGCTGCCAATCGGGCTTGGGCTCGAGCTCCGATTCGTGCCCCGGCATGCGCGGCTGCTCGCCGGTTT
>JBQCFR010000378.1:0-4486 GCA_051958885.1 Tsuneonella sp. | reverse complement strand
ATGGCGACGGTGCTGCAGAGCCTGGCGATGCAGAACGCGCTCGACGCGCAGCTCCACGGAACCAACGCCACGATCCCCGAATGGGCCTCGACTCACCCCGATCCGGCGAGCCGCGTAGCGACCGCGCTGCAGAAGGCCGGCAGCGCCACCGGGATCACGAACCGCGACACCTTCCTCACCCGGATCGACGGGCTGACCTATGGCGACGACCCGCACCAGGGCGTGATCGAAGGCAACCGCTTCATCCACCCCGACCTGCGGCTGACGTTCACCGCGCCGAGCGGGTATTACATGGTCAACGGATCGCAGTCGGTCTCGATCAACGGACAGAGCGGGCAGGCGCAGATGTCGACCGCGAAGTACAACGGGAACCTGGAAACCTACGTGCGGCAGGTCTTCGCGGGGCTGAGCGAGCAGCAGCAGATCCAGCCCTCGAGCCTGCAACGCACGACCGTGAACGGGCTTCCGGCGGAATATGGCACCGCGCGGGTCAACACCGGCAGCGGCCAGGTCGATGTCGTGGTTTTCGCCTACGAGTTTTCACCGAGCCAGGCCTATCACTTCGTTGCGATAAGTCCGGCAGGAAGCTCGAGTGTGTTCACCCCGATGTTCAATTCGATGCGGCGCATCTCCGCCAGCGAAGCGGCCCAGGTGGTCCCGCGGGTGATCGATGTGGTGACGGTGGGCCGCGGCGATACGATCCAGTCGCTCGCCAGCCGGATGGCCTATACCGATGCGCAGGAGGCGCGGTTCCGGGTGCTCAACGGGCTGCAGTCGAACGAGACGGTCGTGCCCGGGCAGAAGGTCAAGCTGGTCGTCCGCGCGCGGTGAGACACGCGCACGAAAAAGGGCGGCAAGGATGACCTTGCCGCCCTTTTCTTCACGTCAAACCGCTTACGGGGTGACGGTGTTCGAGCTGCTGAGCTGCGTCGACACGGTCGAGAACGTGGTGCTCAGCTGGGTGCCGAGGCCCTGCATCGCGGTGATCGCGGCAACGGCGATCAGGGCGGCGATGAGCCCGTATTCGATGGCGGTGGCGCCCGCTTCGTCGCGGACGAGCTTGTTGATGAACTTCATGTTAGTCTCCTGGTTCAGTCTTCGTCTACCCGACCCGCGCCGCCTGACTTCTCGGCATGGGCAATGTGTGCAGCTAGTTCTTAGGTATTGAAAAAATCCTAATCCCCAGCCTCACGGCTTCGATGCGCCTGCGACCTCGCTGGACACGTGGGTCCACATCCGGATCGCCGCCTCGCCGAACGCCTGCACGGCCCCCAACATGGCGAGAAAGATGAGCGCCAATATCAGGCCGTATTCCACGGCGGTCGCCCCCGAGACGTCACGTCCAAGTCGCTTGAGCATTTCGAACGTCATCTCCCGGACCCCGTTTCCCCGATCCTGATGCTGCCTATTTGCCGGCGAGGGCTTAAGAAAAGGTTTCGAAAGGCGTCCCGAGTGACAAAAAAACCGACAACGATGCTGGTCGTGGCAGCCGCGATCGACGGGGGCGCGGGCAAGTGGCTGATGCAGCGGCGCCCGCCGCACAAGCAGCACGGCGGCCTGTGGGAGTTCCCGGGCGGCAAGGTGGAGAGCGGCGAAGCCCCGCGCGCTGCGCTCGTTCGCGAGCTGTAGGAGGAGTTAGGGATAAACCTGCCAGAGGCCTCGCTCACCCCCGCGGCGTTCGCCGATAGCGGGGCCGCGGGAGGAGAGCAGGCGATTGTCATCGTGCTTTACACAACCGCCTTCGCGCAGCGGTCGGTGCGAGCGCTCGAAGGCGGCGAGGTGGGCTGGTTCAGCCCCGCGGAGATCGGCGATCTGGCCGTCCCGCCGCTCGACCGCGAACTCGCGGGACAGCTTTTCGCGCGGGCCGGCTAGGGGGATTGCCAAGCCCGGCCGGCCTGCCTATGTGCCGCCCTCCAAGCGCGCCCGTAGCTCAGCTGGATAGAGCACCAGACTACGAATCTGGGGGCCGGAGGTTCGAATCCTTCCGGGCGCGCCAAGGCACAAAACCCGTCTCCGCAAGGAGGCGGACCGTTTGCTTTCCCGCCCCCCCGTGTCCTAGAAGCGCGGCGGAAAGTGGCTGGGCCCGCTTGTCCGCCGACACTGAATAGCGGGAGCCGAGCGGCCGTGACTTGCACCAGGTACCGGGTTTGAGCGACGAAAGAAGCCCTGGCGGCAAGGTGCCCGGCGCCGACGGCTTCGACGATGCTTCGGCAGCTCCGGGCGTATGGCGCTACGCCAGGGCGGAGCGGGCCAGCGTGATCGTGGATGCGCAGGACTATTTTGCGCTGATGCAACAGGCGATGCTCAACGCCCGGCGGCAAATCCTGCTGGTTGGGTGGGATTTCGATACCCGCATCCACCTGACGCTGGGCCGGCGCTGGTTCCAGCGCGTATGGCGCCGCCAGTACCCCCGGCGGCTCGGTAGTTTCCTGATGTGGCTCGGGCGCAACCGCGAAGGGCTCAAGATCAACATCCTCAAGTGGGGGATCGGGGTGGTGCAGTTCGCGCTCCGCGGCTCGATGATGCTCGATGTCCTGCGGATGGGTTCGACGCGGGCGATCACCTTCAAGTTCGACACGCACCACCCGGTCGGCTGCTCGCATCACCAGAAGATTGCCGTGCTCGACGACAAGCTGGCGGTGTGCGGCGGGATCGACATGACTCAGGACCGGTGGGACACCCGCGCGCATATCGAGCATGATCGCCGCCGCCGGCGTCCGCACGGCCGCACATATGGCCCGTGGCACGATGCCACGATGATGCTCGAAGGCGACGCGGCGCGAGTGCTTGGCGACCTCAGCCGGGCGCGGTGGAAGCGTTCGGGCGGCAAGCCGCTGCCGCCGGCCGATCCGCCCGCGGAGAGCCTGTGGCCGGAGAAGCTGCCGGTCCAGTTCGAGAACGTCGAGCTTGGCATCGCCCGCACCCGTGCATCCTACGACGGGGAGCGCGAGGTGCGCGAGGTCGAGGAACTGATGCTCGCGCAGATCGCCCGCGCGCAGCATTTCATCTACTTCGAGAACCAGTATCTCACGTCGCGGAAAGTCGCCGAAGCCTTGGGCCGGCGGCTCAGGGAGCCTGATCCGCCCGAGATCGTGCTGGTCCACCCCGACAAGGCGGACGGGTGGCTCGAACAGACGGCAATGGATCACGCGCGCAACCTGCTGGTAGTGGGGCTGCAAGAGCTCGATCACGCAAAGCGCTTCGGGATTTTCGTTCCCTACACGGGTGAGACGCCGATCTACGTCCATGCGAAGCTGATGATCGTCGACGACAGGATCCTGCGGATCGGATCGGCCAATCTCAACAACCGCTCGATGGGCCTCGACAGCGAATGCGACGTGTTCATCGACTGCGACCGGCCGGGCAACGACCATGCATGTGGCGGGATCGCGACGCTTCGGCGCTCGCTGCTGGCCGAGCACTGCGGTCTCGACGAGGGCGAGGTCGAGCGGGTGCTGACGGCCGACCCCTCCATGCTGCGCCTGATCGACGCTCACGGGCAGGGCAATGGCCGCTCGCTGCGCCGCTTCGAGGTCCCCGAAGTCGGTCTCGTTGCAGAGACGCTCGCCGGCTCGGAGGTGCTCGATCCCGAACGGCCGGCGGAGATGTTCGAGCCGTTTGCCCACGGCGGACTTTTCCGCGAAGGAAGCCTGGTGAGCCGCGCCTTGGCTCGCGCTCGCAGGGGATTCGCGCGATGAGCAGTTTGGTCGGGCCCGACGAGGACGATCCCAATTTCGAAAACGGATTGCGCAAGCCTGCGGTGCCCGAGGATGTGCAGGAGGCGGTCCGTACGCTGATCCGCTGGGCGGGTGATGACCCGTCGCGCGAGGGCCTGCTCGACACGCCCAAGCGGGTGGCGCGCGCGTGGAAGGAATATTGCCTCGGCTACGACGAGGATCCCTCGGTCCACCTCAGCCGGGTGTTCGAGGAAGTCGGCGGCTACAACGAGATCGTGCTGCTCAAGGAAATTCCGTTCCAGCGCCACTGCGAGCATCACATGGCCCCGATCATCGGCACGGCGGCGATCGCCTATCTGCCCAACGACCGGGTGGTCGGCATTTCCAAGCTGGCGCGCGTGCTGCACGGGTTTGCCCGCCGGCTGCAGGTGCAGGAGCGTCTCACCGCGGAAGTCGCCGATTGCATCTGGCAGCACCTGCAACCGCAGGGGGTCGCGGTGGTCATCTGCGCCAGCCACAGCTGCATGACCGCGCGCGGAGTCCGCACACCGGGTGTGCGCATGATGACCAGCCGGATGATGGGCACCTTCCTCGACGATCCGCGCAGCCGCGAGGAAGTGCTCAAACTGATGGGCTATTAGGTCCGACGAGGAACCGGACGCCGGCCTGCGGCCGAGCCCGGTTCCTCGTTAGATGGACAGAACGCCTTAGAGCTGGCCCAGCATGTGCTCGGCGCTCGAGACATTGAAATCGCCCGGCGCTTCGACGTTGAGCTCCGTCACCACGCCGTCGTCGACGATCGCGGACCA
>JBQCFR010000377.1:0-4316 GCA_051958885.1 Tsuneonella sp. | reverse complement strand
GCAAGGCCTCGTCGAGTATGCCGCCGACGAGGTGCGCGCGATCGCCGGGCGCAAGGCGAGCGAGCAGGAAGCGCTGCTCGGCTATGCGCCGCGCGCGGCGGTGATCCACCGCGACCACCTGGTCCTGCTGTGAGCGGCGCGCCGCTGATCGCGCTGACCGGCGCGACCGGGTTCGTCGGCAAGGCGGCGCTCGCCGCGCTCACCGCGCGCGGCGTCCGCGTGCGCGCGCTGGCGCGGACGGTGCCGGCCGAGCGCGGAACCGCCGACTGGATCGAAGGCGGGCTGGGGGACGGCGGCGCGCTGGCCGCGCTGACGCAGGGCGCCGAGGCGGTGATCCACGTCGCCGGCCTGACCACCGCGCGCGATCCGGCGGAGTTCGAGCGCGCCAATGTCGAGGGCACGCTGGCGCTGGTCGAGGCGGCGCGCGCGGCGGGCGTGCCGCGGTTCGTGTTCGTGTCCTCGCTCGCGGCGCGCGAGCCGCGGCTTTCCGCCTACGGCGCGTCGAAGGCGAGGGCGGAGAAGATCGTCGCCGCGAGCGGGCTCGATTGGACTATCGTGCGCCCGCCGGGCGTCTATGGCCCGCACGACGTCGACTACCTCGAGATGTTCAAGCTCGCCCGGCGCGGGTTCGTCCCCGTCCCGCCGCCCGGGCGCAGCTCGCTGATCCACGTGCGCGATCTCGCCGAACTGCTGGTGGCACTGATCCCCGGCGGCGAGGACGTGACCCACCGCGTGTTCGAACCCGACGACGGCCGCTTCGACGGCTGGTCGCACTACGAACTCGCGCGGCTGATCGGCTGGTCGATCGGACGGCGGCCGCGCGTGGTCCATCTCTCGCGCAAGATGCTCGAGCGCGCCTCGAAGCTCGATCTGCTGCTGCGGCGCGGACGCGCGCGGCTCACCGCCGACCGCGTGGGCTACATGGCGCATCCGAACTGGGTGGCGGACAGCCATGCCGCGGTGCCGCCGAGCGTGTGGAAGCCGCGCGTGCCAACGCGCGAGGGCCTCAAGGCGACCGCGCGCTGGTACCGCGAGCAGGGCTGGTTGTGAGCGCCTAGAGGAACGGCTCGTAGCCCGGCGGCAGCTCGCCATCGGGGCCGAGCTGGACGGGTGAGTGGATGCCGCACTCGGTCTTGTCCCACCCCTTCCAGCGGCCCGAGCGCGGGTCTTCGCCCTCGGCGACCTTGTGAGTGCACGGCGAGCAGCCGATCGACGGGTAGCCTTCCGCCACCAGCGGGTGCGGCGGCAAGTCGTGCTCGGCGATGTAGGCGGCGATGTCGTCCGCGCTCCAGTCGATCAGCGGGTTGATCTTGAGCCGGCCCATCGCGTCGGCAGTGTCGATCTCGAAGCGTGGCAGGTTCGCGCGGGTGCTCGACTGGAACGCCTTGCGGCCCGTGAGCGTCGCGTCGAAGTCGGCGAGCGCAGCGGCGAGCGGCAGGACCTTGCGCACTTCGCAGCAGCCGTCGGGATCGTAGGACCAGCGCAGCCCGGTTTCGTCCTTCGCCGCGAGCAGCGCCGGATCGGGGGTGAGGTTGACGAGCCCCGTCAGCCCGAGCCGCTCCACTAGCAGATCGCGGTAGGCGAGCGTCTCGGCACAGTGCTTGCCGGTGTCCAGGAACAGCACCGGGGTGGCCGGATCGATGCTCGCCACCAGATGCAGCAGTACCGCGCTCTCGGCGCCGAAGCTGGAGACCGCGGCCACCCGGCCGGCAAGCCCCTCGCGGAGCACCGCGGAGAGCATGTCGCGCGTGTCCGCCCCGCGGAAGCGCCGGTTGAGCGCGATCGCGTCGGCCGTCTCGAACCGCGGCCGGGTGTCGATCCGGTCGACGATCCGAAGATCGGCCTCAGCCATGCCGCAGCTTCCAGATCGGCACCGATCCATCGACAGTGGCCTGGTACACGTACGGATAGCGTTCGAGCGCCGCCTGCACCTCGTCGGCGCGCAGCGGCACATCGGGGGCGAAGCTGTCGAAGCCGCAGCGGCGCATGAAGAACACGAGGTCGACCAGCACGTCCCCGGTCGCCTTGATCTCGCCGGTGTAGCCCGCCTCGCGCAGGATGCTGGCGCTGGAGAAGCCGCGGCCGTCGCGGAACTTGGGAAAGTCGATCTCCACCAGCCGCACGCGCGCAAGGTGCGGGATGAGCAGGCGCACGTCCTCGCCCGCCTCGATGCGCACCGAAACCGCGTTCTCCTGCTCGAGGAACGCATCGAGCGACACCGCCGGCTCATCCGCCGCGGCGTCGTCGCGGAAGCGCAGGAACTCGCCGTAGTCCTCGGTCGCGGCCGGGGTGGGGTTGCCGCTAAGCGCCATAGATCGCCTCCTTGAACCCATCCATGCCCACGCGGCGGTAGGTGTCGATGAACCGCTCTCCCGGCTCGCGGATCACGCGGTACTGCTCGACCGCGCGCTCGACCGCGTCGACCACGCCGTCCTCGTCGAAGCCGGGGCCGGCGATCTTGGCCTGGGTGGTGTTCTCGTCGCCCGAGCCGCCGAGCAGCAGCTGGTAGCTTTCCTTGCCCTTCTTATCGACGCCGAGGATGCCGATGTTGCCCGCGTGGTGGTGCCCGCAGGCGTTGATGCAGCCGGAGATCTTGATCTTCAGCTCGCCGATGTCCTTCTGCCGCGCCTCGTCCTCGAAGCGCTGGGCGATCTTCTGCGCGACCGGAATCGAGCGGGCGTTGGCGAGGCTGCAATAGTCGAGCCCGGGGCAGGCGATGATGTCGGTGACGAGATCGAGGTTCGCGTCGGCGAGCTCGGCCTCGCGCAGCGCCTGCCACACGGCGTAGAGATCCTGCTTGCGAACGTGCGGCAGGACGAGGTTCTGCACGTGGCTGACGCGCAGCTCGTCGAAGCTGTAGCGCTCCGCCAGGTCCGCGACGACGTCCATCTGCGCGGCGGTGATGTCGCCGCCGATGCCGCCGATCTTCTTCAGGCTGATGTTGGCGATCGCGTAGCCCGGCGCCTTGTGCTGGGCGACCTGCTGGTCGACCCACACGGCGAAGTCGGGGTCCGAGCGGTCGATCTCGTCGCTGAGCCCGGTTTCGAACGCCGGCGGGTCGAAGTACGCGGCGATGCGGTGGTACTCGGCCTGCGGGAAGTCGCGCCCGAGGGTGAGGATATGCGCGAACTCCTCCTCCACCTGGCGAGTGAACTCCTCCTCGCCCAGCTCGTGGACGAGGATCTTCATCCGCTGCTTGTGGATGTTGTCGCGCCGCGCGTTGCGGTTCCACACCCGCAGCACCGCCTGCAGGTAGCTGAAGATCTGATGCTGCGGCAGGAAGTCGCGCGCCTTGTAGGCGATGAACGGGGTGCGCCCCATGCCGCCGCCGGGATAGACCTCGAAACCGACCTCGCCCGCGTCGTTCCTGACCAGCCGCAGCCCGAAGTCGTGCCAGCGCATCGCCGCGCGGTCTTCCTCCGCCGCGATCACGGCGATCTTGAACTTGCGCGGCAAGTAGCTGAACTCGGGCATGAACGTGGTCATCTGCCGGAGCATCTCGGCCCACGGACGCGGGTCCATGATCTCGTCCGCCGCGGCGCCGGCATAATGATCGGCGGACACGTTGCGGATGCTTTCGCCGCTGGTCTGGATGCAGTGCATCTCGACCTCGGCGAGCTCGGCGAGGATGTCCGGCGCTTCTTCGAGCTTGATCCAGTGGAACTGCAGGTTCTGCCGGGTGGTGAAGTGACCGTACCCGCGGTCGTAGGTGCGCGCGATGTGCGCCAGCTTGCGCAGCTGGCGGCTGTCGAGCGTGCCGTAGGGGATCGCGATCCGCAGCATGTAGGCGTGGAGCTGCAGGTAGAGCCCGTTCTTCAGCCGCAGCGGCTTGAACTGGTCGTCGGTCATCCGCCCTTCGAGCCGGCGCCGGGTCTGGTCGCGAAAGTCCGCCACGCGGGCGTCGACCATGGCCTGGTCGTATTGGTCGTACTTATACATCAATTTGCTCCTGGGAGCGGGTCCTTCGAGACGCGTCTTCAGCCTTCGGCTTCAGCCGCTCCTCAGGACGAACGGAGAGAGAAAGAAAGTTCAGGCCCTCACCCCGTTCGCCCTGAGGAGGCATTGAAGCCGCAGGCTGAAAGGCCGTCTCGAAGGGCGGGGTGTTCGCGCTGACGGACATGTCAGATCACCCAGTTGCCAGCGTCTGGATCGGCCGGCTTCAACGCAAGGTCGGGGCGGACGGTCGGGCCGCTGGCGCGGATACGGTCCTTGATGTGCGCGGGGCGCACGCCGCCCTCGGTGCGCTCGCCGTTGATCACGTACGGGTTGTTGACCCGCCGCGCCGCGTCCTCGCGCGCGGCGATCTCCTCGGCCTG
>JBQCFR010000376.1:0-2085 GCA_051958885.1 Tsuneonella sp. | reverse complement strand
ATGAAGGCAATTTTCATGTCAGTCTCCAAAGAGCCCTCTCCCCTTCAGGGGAGAGGGTTGGGAGAGGGGGCTGTCGGCTAACTCGGCGACGAACCCCCCCGCTCCCTCCGCCCCTTCGGGGCTCCTCCCTCTCCCCTGAAGGGGAGAGGGCTCGTTTCACCGCCCCTTCCACTGCCCTTCGCGCTTCTCGATGAACGCCGCCATGCCTTCGGCCTTGTCCGCGCTCGCGGTGAGAATCTGGAAGATGCGCCGCTCCATGATCAGCCCCTGGTCGAGCGTCGTCTCGAACGCCGCGTTGACCATTTCCTTGTTCGCGATCGCGGCCATCGGCGGCATGGCGGCGATCTGTGCGGCGGTCTTGAGCGCTTCGTCCAGCAGGCTCTCGTGCGGCACCACGCGCGCCACCAGCCCGCTGCGCTCGGCCTCGGCGGCGTCCATCATCCGGCCGGTGAGGCACATCTCCATCGCCTTGGCCTTGCCGACCGCGCGGGTCAGCCGCTGGCTGCCGCCCATGCCCGGCGCGACGCCGAGCTTGATCTCCGGCTGGCCGAACTTCGCCTTGTCGCTGGCGATGATGAAGTCTGCCATCATCGCCAGCTCGCACCCGCCGCCGAGCGCGAAGCCGTTCACCGCGGCGATCCACGGCTTGCGGGTCGCCTTGGCGAGGTGGCTGGTCCAGCGGGCGAAGAAGTCGTCGAGGTAGAAATCGGCCGCCGGCTTGTCCGCCATTTCCTTGATGTCGGCCCCGGCGGCGAACGCCTTGTCGCCCGCGCCGGTGAGCACTGCGCAGCGCTGCCCCTTGTCCCCCTCGAACGCGGCGAAGGCGTCGATCAGCTCTTCCAGCACCGCCGAGTTGAGCGCATTAAGCGACTGCGGCCGGTTGTGCGTGATGAGCGTGACGGAGTCGCGCTTCTCAGAAGTGATCGTGTCGTAGCTCACAGGGACTTCCATTCCTCGTTTGCGGGCAGCGGGGCGAAGATGCTGTCGAGCAGCTCGCCGCTCACGCCTTCGGGCGTCGCCGGGTTCCAGTGCGGATCGCCGGTCTTGTCGACGATCACCGCGCGCACGCCCTCGGCAAAATCGGGACGCGTGAGCACGCGGCTGGCGATGCGGTACTCCATGGTCATGTTGTCGGCAAAATCGGTGAGCGCCTGGCTCTCGGCGAGCTGCCGCAACGCGACCTTGCAGGTCTGGGGGCTTTTGGTGTGGAGCGTCGCGAGTTCTTTCATCGCCCACTCGCTGCCATCGGCCTCGAGGCTGGCGAGGATGTCCTCATAGCGGTCCGAGGCGAAGTGCCTGGCGATCTTATCGGCATTCCCGGCGATGCGCGCCTCGGGCGGGGTCACCGACAGCTCGGACAGGATGCCCGAGATGCGGCCCGGATGCTCGGCGATGCGTGCCTTGGCCTCGGCCAGCTTCTCGCTCGGCAGGTAATGCGTGGCGAGGCCTGCCCACAGGCACTCCGCCCCGTCGAGCCGCGCGCCGGTGAGTGCGAGAAACTGGCCCATGCGCCCTGCGAGCCGCGCGAGGTACCAGCCGCCGCCAACGTCGGGGAACAGGCCGATCCCGGTCTCGGGCATGGCGAACCGGGTGTTCTCGGTCGCGACGCGGTACTTGCACGGCTGCGAGATGCCCACGCCGCCGCCCATCGTGATCCCGTCCATGAAGGCAACGATCGGCTTGGGGTATTCGAACATCTGGTGGTTGAGCTGGTATTCGTCGTGGAAGAACCTGCGGCCCGACATGCCGTCGTCGTTCAGCGCCGAATTGCGCAGAAAGGCGATGTCGCCGCCGGCGCAGAAGCCGCGGCCCTCGGCATGATCGACGATCACCGCTTCTATCGCGTCGTCGGCGGCCCAATCGCTTAGCGCCGCGCTCATCGCGTGGCACATCTCGAGTGTGAGCGCATGAAGCGCCTTGGGCCGGTTGAGCGAAATGTGGCCCGCGTGCGCGTGGGTGTGAGTGAGGACTTCGTCGGTCATGCTCGTTCTCGGCTTCGCTCGAACGGGTCCTTCGACAAGCTCAGGACGAACGGATTTTCTTGTACAGCCCTAACCCGTTCGTCCCGAGCGAAGTCGTGGGACA
>JBQCFR010000375.1:0-3442 GCA_051958885.1 Tsuneonella sp. | reverse complement strand
GCCGCGGCCGCGCCGCGATTTGCCTGCTCGATGACATGCGGAACGCGGCGCAGACCGAGCGTTCCAAGGGCAGACGCAGTGCCGTCGGTCGAGCCGTCGACGACCACGATCACTTCCACTTCGCGCGGACATTCGAGCGCGTCGAGCGCGCGCACTACGTCGCACACAAGGTCGCGGCGCTGGTGGGTGGGAACGATGACCGAGAACGCCGGCAGCTCAGCCCCTTGCACGCACCCGCCCCTCGTCCGCGTGGCCGACCATCTGTGCGAAGTACGCCAGGCTCCGCAGCGGCCCCGCCTCGCGGACCTGGCCATCCTCCATCACGATGCCGTCGCGGCACGCAGCCAGCGTCAGCGGGCGATGGCTGATCACCAGCGCGGTGCGGAAGTGGCGGTGCTCGGCGAGCAGGCGGACGATCTCGCGCTCCGACAGCCCGTCGACCGCGTTCGTGGCTTCGTCGAGGATCAGGATGTCCGCTCCGCGTAGCAGTGCCCGCGCGAGACCGATGCGCTGGCGCTGCCCGCCCGACAGGTTGAGCCCTTCGCGGTTGACGCGGGTGTCGTAGCCTTCGGGCAACCGCACGATGAAGTCGTGCGCGCCCGCGGAGCGCGCGGCGTCCTCGATCTCCGCCTGCGTCGCGCCCCCCTTGGTATAGGCGATGTTCTGGGCGACAGTGCCGCTGAGTAGTTCGAAGTCCTGCCCGGCGACCGCCAGCCGCTTGCGCCATGCCGCCTTGTCGAGCTGCGCCAGGTCCACCCCGTCGATCGTGATGCGTCCGGCTTGCGGCGCGACGAGGCCGCAAATCAGGTTGACCACCGTCGACTTGCCCGAGCCCGAAGCGCCGACCAGCGCGGTGCCCACGCCTCCCGCAAGCGTGAAGCTCGCATCCAGCACACCGCACCCGCCATTGGGGTAAGTGTAGCTGACGTTCTCGAAGCGGATCGCACTCGTTGCCGGAGATGGCTGGCCGCCCGCGGTGCCGGCCGCCTCGATCTCGAGACCCAGCAGCCAGTCCACTTCGGTCAGCGAAGCGCTGGTCGAGGCGATCGCCATGCGCGTTTCGGTGATATGCCGCGCGTAGGGCTGGCACCGCGCAAGCAGCACCAGGAAGGCGGTGATCACCGCCAGCGATTGACCGAGCCAGATACCCGCCAGCAGGATCGCGACGAACAGCCCGGTAATCAGCAACTCGGTGAGCGGCGCCATCGTGCCGGACAGCGCGAAGATCCGCCGCAGCGCCTGGTCGACCCGGCCCGAGGCATCCTCGAACAGCAGTTCCTCGCGCCGCTCCTGGCCAAATATGCGGATGACCCGCATGCCTGAGACGACCGTGGTCATCCGGTCCGCGAGCACGACATTGGCGGCGTTCACCTCGGTGCTCAGGCGCTTCAGCCGGCGCTCGATCAGCAGCAGCACGGCTGCGGTGAACGCCCCGCCGGCGAGCACCAGCGAGAACAGGCGCCAATCGAGCCAGACCAGTAGCGCGCTGAATACCAGCAGGGCGGCGAGCGCGCCGACGATCTCGAACAGCCAGCGGACGATCTTGATCACCTCCCAGCTGTCGGTCGAGATGATGTTCACCAAGCGGACGGGGTCATTAACCATATACTGTCGGTAATCGAGCGCCAGCAGGCGGCGGGCGAGCGCGCCGCGCAACTCGTGCCCCGCCGCGCTGGCGACCGTCCCGATGACCGACGAGTCGATCGCGCGCACGATGCCTCGCAGCGCCGTGAGGATAACGATCACGCCGCTGACCACTCCGATCCTTTGCAGCGGGGAGAAGCCGCTGCTCATCTCGAGCACCCACTGCAGCGGGCGGGGAATGCCTTCGGGCGGCGTGTCCGACAGCAGCAACGCGATAAGCGGGATGAGCACGCCGATGCTGGCGCCTTCGAGAACGCTGGCGGCAATCCCGAGCAGCGCCGTGAGCGGCAGCGACCAGGCGTGCCCGCCCGCCATTCGCATTAGCAGGCGAAACCCGGAGGGCCGGGCAGCCGGAGCGGCCGGCTGGCGGCTCACCGCGCGCGCACCGCCGCGAAAGAGGGTGACGCTGCAAGCTCAAGGCTGCGAATCGCCCCTGCGCAAGTTTCGCGTTTACCGGTGTCAGCCATCTGCCCTAACCATTGCGCATCCGCGAAATGGCGCAACCTGAATCTTCTGGGGGCCGTGGGCCGCTTGCGCAGGGCGATGTCGCGGTGGTGATCACGACTTTCGACCAGGCCCATTTCCTGGCGGAGGCCCTCGACAGCGTTGCCGCCCAGTCGGTCCCGCCCCGCGAGATCATCCTTATCGACGATGGATCGCACGACGATCCTGGCGCGGTGGCCGCGCGCTACCCCGGGGTCCAGCTCGTCAGGACTGCCAACAGGGGGCTGTCCGCCGCCCGCAACGCAGGGCTGCATCGAGCGCGCACGCGGTTCGTGCTGTTCCTCGACGCCGACGACGCGCTCCTTCCCGGCGCGGTCGAGGCGGGGCTGCGGTGCATGGCGGACAATCCCGGGGCCGGTTTCGTCTACGGCGGGCACCGCGTGGTCGACGAGAAGCTCGCACGTCCGCTGGTGGCCGAAATCCATGCGATCGGCACGCGCGCGCACTACGAGTTGCTGGGGCTCAATTTCATCTCGATGCATGGCGCGGTTCTCTACGACCGGGCGAAGCTCGCCGAATGCGGCGGGTTCGACGAGGCGCTGAAACGGTGCGAGGATTACGATCTCTACTTGCGGATGACGCGCCGCTACCCAGCAGCGTCCCATCATGAGACGGTTGCCGATTACCGCATTCACGCGCAGGGAATGTCGGCGTCGGTCGGAGAGCAATACGCGTGCGCCGTCAGCGTGCACGCGCGCTACCGGCCGGCCGAAGAACAGCGCGAGCTGCTCGCCCGCTGGAAGCGTGGACGGCGGGTGCTCGCGCGCAACTTCGCCCGCTCGGTGTGGAGCCCGCGGCCCGGAATTCCGGCTGCTCAAAGACGCGCGCAAAGACGCGAGATGCTGCGTATAGCACCCGTCATGTCCGCGCTCGCCGCCTTGCGCCAAGCCGTCATTTCGCAGCTGCCGCCGGCGTTCACAGCGCGGCTGCGAAGCCTGCGGCGCAGGGCGATGCGGCCGCGGCGTGGAGAGGTGGACTTCGGCGACTTTGGGCGCACTGCACCGCTGAGCGCGGGCTTCGGATTCAAGCGCGGCACTCCGGTCGACCGGTGGTACGTCGAGCAATTCCTGGCTTCCCGCAGCATCGATATCCGCGGCCGCGTGCTGGAAGTTGGCGATGACGGCTATTCGCGGCGGTTCGGCAGCGGAATTGCGCGGCAGGACGTGCTGAATGTTAAATCGGACCGCCCCGGCACCACCATCGTCGGCGACTTGGCCGAAGCGGGCGTGCTCCCCGCAGCCAGCTTCGACTGCATCGTGCTGACTCAGACGCTGCATCTGGTCTACGATATGGC
>JBQCFR010000374.1:0-8030 GCA_051958885.1 Tsuneonella sp. | reverse complement strand
GTTTATAAACCGGAGGGGAGATTCCCTGGTTGTGTTGGTGAAACGTGGAGGAAGATATGGGAAGACAGTAGTGGACGCAGTTACATTGCCGATTACGACTTGTATAAAGCAGGCGCCAAAAGCTTTGAAGAAACGGAAAATCGGTATCGCACGAAAGGTGCGTGCCGTGTCCCGTTCGCATAGGCGGCAAAGCGATTTTCGTCAAACCGGCGGCGCGGAGCATCCCGCTCTGGCGCACGTTGTCTCGCCGCCCGCTTCAAGCTAATCCCGCGGGCATGGACGAGCAGGCGACGGCGGGTATCGGCGAACGAGGGGACGATCGGCCGGCGAGCGATCGGCGCACGATCGCGCTCGTGGACGACGACCGCAATATCCTCACCACCGTGTCGATCGCGCTCCAGGCCGAAGGGTTCGCCACCCGCGTCTATTCGGACGGCGAAGCGGCACTCAAGGCCTTGAACGAGAACCCGCCCGACCTCGCGGTGTTCGATATCAAGATGCCGCGGATGGACGGGATGGAGCTGCTCCGCCGCCTGCGCGAGCACTCGGCGCTCCCGGTGATCTTCCTCACCAGCAAGGATGACGAGGAGGACGAGGAAGCCGGGCTCGAGATGGGCGCCGACGATTACATCGCCAAGCCGTTTAGCCCGCGCCTGCTACTCGCCCGCATCCGCGCGATCCTGCGCCGTCAGTCGCCTGGTCCGGAGGGCGCGGCGCCGGGCGCGCAGGAGCCGGGGCCGGTGATCGAGCGCGGCCGGCTGCGGATGGACCCGGCGCGCCACCAGGTCACTTGGGACGGCCGGCCGGTGTCGCTTACGGTCACCGAATTCCTGATCCTCGAAGCGCTCGCCGCGCGTCCCGGCGTGATCAAGAGCCGAAACCAGTTGATGGACGCAGCCTACCCGGACGACGTCTTCGTCGACGACCGGACGGTCGACAGCCACATCAAGCGTATGCGGCGCAAGTTCCGCGCGATCGACCGCGAGTTCTCGGCGATCGATACGCTCTATGGCGCCGGGTACAGCTTCGCCGATGGCTGAACCTCCGGCGCCGGTGGCGGCGGTGCGCGAGCGGTTCGCCCGGTTCAGCCCGTCGCGCCGGTTCTCGCTCACCACGCGCATCCTGGCGGTCAACATCCTGCCGCTGCTGCTGCTCGGCGGCGGGGTGTTCTACCTCGATTCGTATCGCAAGCAGCTCCTCTCCGAACGCTACAAGCTGGCCCGGATCGAGGCCCAGATTACCGCCGAGGCGCTCGCCGGCGCGACTCGCGAGCGGCAGGAGGCGCTGCTCAGCCAGATCGGCAAGGAGCAGCACATGCGGCTGCGGATGTACGACGCCGAAGGGAAGCTGTGGGCCGACAGCTTCAAGCTCGACGCGCCGGCGTTCGAGTTCGCCGAGCGCGACTCCCCCAAGTGGCAGGAGGACCTGGCGCGGTGGATGGACCGCGCGGTCGATACCATCGTCGGCGCCGATCCGATCCCCGACTACATCGAGCCGACCGACACCACCATCTATGGCTGGCCAGAGCTCGCCCGCGCGCGCGACGAGATGCTCACGCAAATCCAGCTGCGCGACGCGCCCGACGGTACCCCGGTGATCAACACCGCCGCGCCGGTCGGCATACGCGGGGCGACGCTGCTCACCACGCGCAACGCGGTGGATATCACGCAGGACGTGCGCGAGGCCCGCTCGACGCTGCTGTCCGCGGTGTTGCTGGCGCTGGCGATGTCGACGCTGCTGTCGCTGTTCCTCGCGCGCACCATCGTCAGCCCGCTGCGCCAGCTCGCCACCGCCGCGCAGCGCGTGCGGCTCGGGCGCGAGCGCGAGGTCGAGGTGCCGCGCCTGCCCCAGCGCGGCGACGAGATCGGCCTCCTCGCGCGCGCGGTCTCCGACAGGACAAGCGCGCTACGCCAGCGGATCGACGCGGTCGAACACTTCGCCGCCGATGTCGCACACGAGATCAAGAACCCGCTTGCCTCGCTCCGAAGCGCGCTCGAATCGCTGCCAAAGGTCGAAGACCCCGCACTGCGCCGCCAGCTCAACGATATCGCGCGGCACGACGTGCGCCGAATCGACCGTCTGGTGACCGAGATATCCGAGGCGAGCCGGATCGACGCCGAGATGAGCCGCGCGGTGTTCGAGCCGATCGACCTTGCCGAACTCACTGCCAACATTATCGGCTCGCGCGAGGACCGGGCCGAGAACGGCGGGCGGGCGATCACGCTCGACGCTCCTGCCCGGCCCGCGCGGGTCATGGGGGTCCCCGTCCGCCTCGAGCGAGTGATCGAGAACCTGCTCGACAACGCGGTCTCGTTCTCTCCGGCGGACGCGGCGGTCGAGGTGCGGATCGAGCGGCGCGACCGCTGGGTCACCTTGACCGTCTGCGATCACGGGCCCGGCATTCCCGAGGACGCGCGCGAGAAGGTCTTCCGCCGCTTCCATTCGGACCGGCCCGACGAGGAGGGTTTCGGCCAGCACAGCGGCCTGGGTCTCGCCATCGCGCGCACCATCGCCGAGGCGCACGACGGCTCGCTCTCCGCGCGCGACCGACCCGATGGCGGGTGCGGTGCGTGCATGGCGCTTGAGCTGCCCGAGGCGGGCAGCGGACGCACCCGGTGAGCTTACTGCGGCAGGCGAGCTGCGTGGCGTTCGCCGGGCGCGCGATCCTGATCGAGGGGCCGCCCGGCAGCGGGAAGAGCACGCTCGCGCTGGCGCTGATCGACCGCGGCGCGATTCTGATCGGCGACGACGGTGTTAGCCTTGATCGGCGGGGCGCCGCGCTATGGGCCGCCCCGCCGCCGAATATCGCGGGGCTGATCGAAGTCCGCAACGTCGGGCTCGTCACGCGGCCGGTTACGGAGGCTCCGGCCTCCTTGATTCTCCGCTTGTCGGACGACGCGCCGCGCTTGCCCGACGAGGTCGTCACCGAGCCGATCCTCGGCTGCGCTATTCCCGTCCTTCGCTTTTTCAGCGGCGGTCCGATCCCGGGCCGCCGCGCGGAGCTGGCGCTGGCCCTTCACGGGCTTCCCCTCGCCGCGCCGCTCGTGCAGGGTTGAGCGATGTTAGGCAATCCGCCTCCCGACACCCGTCAGCGCGTCGTGCTGGTGACCGGCATGTCGGGTGCCGGCAAGACGACCGCGCTGCGGGTGCTCGAAGACCTCGGCTGGGAGACCGTCGACAACTTCCCCATCCGGCTGCTCGAACGGATGATCGGCAAAGGCGAAGTGGCCGAACCGCGCCCGCCGCTGGCGATCGGGTTCGATTCGCGCACCCGCGGGTTCACCCCGCAGGACATCATCGCCCGGGTCAAGAAGCTCACCGCGCGCGAGGACCTCGACCTCGCCACGCTGTTCCTCGACTGCTCGAGCGGCGAGCTGACGCGCCGCTACAACGAGACTCGCCGCCGCCATCCGATGGCCGCCGATCACCCGGCGATCGAGGGCATCAAGGCGGAGCGCGAGCTGCTCGCTCCGCTGCGCCGCTGGGCCGAATCGGTGATCGACACCACCGCGATGTCGGCCAACGACCTGCAGCAGGCGATCCGCGAACGTTACCGGGGGCCGAGCTCTGCCGAGGTCACCGTCACCGTGTCGAGCTTCGGCTTCGCGCGCGGCACCCCGCCGCTCGCCGACCTGGTGTTCGACATGCGGTTTCTCGACAATCCGCACTGGGTGCCGGAGCTGCGCGAGCTGACCGGCCTGGACGAAGCGGTGCAAGCGCACATCGCCGCCGATCCGGCGTGGGACGAGGCCTACGCGCGCATCCGCGATCTGGTGCTCATGCTGCTGCCGCGCTACGCCGCGCAGGGCAAGGCCTACGTCCACATCGCGTTCGGCTGCACCGGCGGGCGGCACCGTTCGGTGCGCAGCGCAGAGGCTATTGGCGAGGCCTTGCGCGAGGCCGGATTTTCGCCCACTGTGATCCACCGCAATCTGGGATCGCGCGCCGCCGACCAGGTGGAGGGCCAGCAATGACCGCGATCCCGCAACCAGGCACCGCGCACACCCGCGCAGCAATTTCGGAACTCGGTCCCCGCACATGATCGGCATGATCCTGGTCACTCACGGCCGCCTGGCCGAAGAATTCGTTCACGCGATGGAGCACGTCGTCGGCGCGCAGGAAGCGGTCGCGACCGTCTGCATCGGCCCCAATGACGACATGGAGAAGCGGCGCAAGGAAATCGCCGCGGCGATCCGCCAGGTCGATTCGGGTGACGGGGTCGCGATCCTCACCGACCTGTTCGGCGGCACCCCCTCCAACCTGGCGATTTCGCTGCTCGAGGTCGGGCGAGTCGAGGTGATCGCTGGCATCAACCTGCCGATGCTGATCCGCCTCGCCGGCGCGCGCAAGGCGATGAACGTCACCGACGCGGTGCGCGCCGCGCGCGACGCCGGGCGCACCTACATCACGATCGCTTCCGAATTCCTCGCCGCCGGCGAGTGTCAGTCCAAGAAGAAGGCTTCGTGAGCGAGGCGCGGCGGACCGTCACGATCGTCAACGAACGCGGGCTTCACGCCCGCGCGAGCGCAAAGTTCGTCAACGCCGTGGCGCAAGTGCCGGAAGGGTGCAGGGTCAAGGTGGCGAAGGACGGTAACGAGGCGGCCGGCGGCTCGATCCTGGGGCTGATGATGCTCGGCGCGGCGCGCGGGGACACCATCGAGGTGATCGTCGACGGCGCGGAACCGGATGCGGTGCTGGCCGAACTGTGCGCCCTGGTCGACGGCGGCTTCGGCGAGAGTTGATGCCCGAGCACTCCCGGCGCCAGATCACCGGTTTCTCCAACCCCACCGTCAAATACCTGCGCAGCCTGCGCGACAAGAAGCACCGCAAGCGCGAGGGCAAGTTCATCGCCGAAGGGCTGCGGCTGCTGACCGACGCGCGCGAGAGCGGGCGGCTGCCCGAATTGCTCGTGCTGGCGGAAGGGCGCGACGATCACCCGCTGCTCTCTGCGCTCGAGCGCGATGTCGCGGCGGCCGGCGGCGAGGTGATCGAGACCTCGCACGACATCCTCGCCAAGATCACCGGCAAGGACAATCCGCAGGCGGTCGCCGGCGTGTTCGCCGAGTTCGACACGGCGCTCGCCGCGCTCGACCGGGCCGCCGCGCCGATCTGGCTCGTCGCGCAGGCGCTGCGCGATCCGGGCAACCTCGGCACGATGCTGCGCACCGGCGACGCGGTCGGCGCAGGCGGCCTGATCCTGATCGACGACTGCGCCGACCCGTTCAGCGCCGAGGCGGTGCGGGCGAGCATGGGCGCGGTGTTCACGCTGGCCATTGCGCAGGCGCCGTGGGAGGAGTTTCTTGCCTGGCTGCGGGCGGGAGAGGGCCAGCTTGTCGCCGCTTCGCTGCGCGATGCGGTGCCCTATCGCGGCGCGGCTTATGCTGCGCCGTGCTTCGTCCTGGTCGGCAACGAATCGCGCGGATTGCCCGCGGAATACGAGGCCGCCTGCGACCTCAGGGTGACGATGCCGATGAAAGGCCGGGCGGACAGCCTCAACGCGGCGATTGCCGGCGCGGTTCTTGCCTACGAGGTGCTCGCAGCTCTGGATAACTGATGCTTGTTCAGGCCGGTTTCAGCCACCGACCTGCTACGGTCTTCGTGCAATGCGCGTCGCACTCGTTCTCGCTGTCCTGCTCGCCGCCACCGGCTGCGTTGCCAAGTCGAGCGCGCCCAATGCGCTGCAGGGCGAGTGGCGCTTCGTCGAGATCGACGGCGCGCCCGCGGCCGTGCCCGCGAAGGCGAAGCTGACTGTGGAGCCGGACCGGCTGAGCGCGTCGGCCGGATGCAACGGCATGGGCGGACCCTGGCGGATCGAGGAGGATCGGCTGATCGCCGGGCCGCTCGCGGGCACTCGGATGTATTGCACGGGACCGGTGTGGAACCAGGAGCAGGCGCTCAGCGCGCTGCTCGTCGCCGCACCCACGATCGCCTACAAGGACGAGCAACTGGTGCTCAAGTCGAGCGGCCACAGCGCCGCGCTCGAGCGTATCGGTAGCCGGCGCTAGTCCCCCGCGACGAGGCTCGTGAAGCTCCACTTCCCGTCGCGGCTAGAGGCGATCAGGCGGTAGTCGAGCAGGCTGCGCAGGCTGTCGGTGGCCACCCAGCCCTGCTTGTCGCCCGGAACCTTGACCTGCTGGTACTTGTCCTCCGGTTGCAGCCCGCCCTCGAGCTCGACCACGTCCCACGAGAGCGTCGCAACCTTCTCCGCGCCGGGCTTGGGCGATGCGAGCAGCGGGACGTTCTCGCCCATCACGATCATGCCGCGCGCGTGATCGACCTCGGGGATCGGCTGCGCGAAGTACCACGGGTTGGTGATCCCGCCCTGTTCGTTCACTGCGCAGCCGAGCGGCAGCAGTGCGTCGAGTTCGTCCCACAGGCTGCGCTTGTTCTCGGTCAGGCGCGCGCGCAATTCGCCGGTGCCGCTGCCGGTGCCGAAATCGAGCTTCACGTCGGGCGCGGCGAGCGCCGCGAGCGCGTCGGCGTCGCGGTCCTTGACCGCCTTCGTCAGCGCGGCACGAAAATCCTCGGCGCCGGGCTTGTCCTGGCATTCGTCGCGCGGGGCGTATTCGCCGCTGCCCAGCTTGGGCGGCGGGGCCTGCCCGCCGACGGTGTCGACGATGGTGTCGGCTGCGTCCTTGATAGTGTCGGAAGGAGCGCTCTGCCTCTCGCATGCGCCAAGCGCCAGGAGCAGCGCGATGCATGCGGCAAACCTCATTCGAGAACTCCGTCGATCCATCAACCGCCCGGCGAATCAACCAGATTCGCCGAATCGGGTTCCTCCGCCTCGGTATAGCGTGGCGCCGCTTCGACCAAGGGCACGTCCTCGATCTCGCGCTTGCCGATCTCGATGCCCTTGTCGCGCAACCGCCGACCGGCCGAGAGCACGTTGCGCTCGAAACTGCCGACGAACTTGTTGTAGTTGTTGACCGCGGTCTCGAGCCCGCCGCCCACGCGCTTCATGTGCTCGGCGGCGACTGCCAGCCGGTCGTAGAGCTCCGCCCCCGCCCGACCAATCTCGACCGCTTCGCGCGCGATGGTGTCCTGCCGCCACACTTGCGCCACCGTGCGGGCGATGGCGACGAGGTTGGTCGGGGTCGCCAGCAACACCCGGTTGCGGAACGCGAAGTCCCACAGCTCGGGATCGTGCTCGAGCGCGGCGGCGACGAAGTGCTCCCCAGGCACGAACATCACGACGTAATCGGGCGCCTCGTCGAACTGGCTCTGGTAGCTCTTCGCGCCGAGCGTCTGGACGTGATGGCGCATCGACTTGGCGTGGAGGTCCAGCTGCCGCCGTCGCTCGCTCTCGTCGTCCGCCTCGAACGCCGCCTGGTAGGCGTTGAGCGAAACCTTGGCGTCGATCACCAACTTCTTCTGGCCCGGCACCCGCACGATCGCGTCGGGACGCAGCCGGCCCTCGTCGGTTTCCATCGAATGCTCGAGTTCGAAGTCGGTGTGCTCGGACAGGCCGCACTGCTCGAGCACGTTCTGCAGCGCACGCTCGCCCCAGCGGCCGCGCGCCTTGGGGGCGTTGGTCAGCGAATTGCCGAGCCGCTGCGCCTCGCGCCGCACCTCTTCCTGCCCGGCGCGCATCGCCTCGATCATCCCGCTCAATTGGCCGAACGCATCGACCCGCTGCTTCTCGAGCGTTTCGACTTGCTGTTCGTACGCCTTGAGCCGTTCGCCCACCGGCTGCAGCAGCGCCGCGATCGCCGCCTTGTTCGACTTTTCCGCGTGGCCGAACCGCTCGTTCGCGCGTTCGAGGACGAGTTCCTGCGCCTTGCCGAGCACTTGCGCGCCGGTGTTCTCGAATTCCTTGAGGAGCTTCTCGCGGCTTTCCTCAAGCAGGCGCTTCAGCTCGGCGAACCCTGCCGCCAGCGCCATTAACCCGTTCAGCTCCTCGCGCACCGCATCCAGCGAGGCCGCCAGCGCGTCCGCCCGCGCCGCCCGCTCGCTCATCGTCGCCAGCTCCGGCGCCATCCGCGAGAGCTTCTCATTCAGCGCCTTGCACTCGCTCTCGCGTTCGCCGTGGC
>JBQCFR010000373.1:0-2305 GCA_051958885.1 Tsuneonella sp. | reverse complement strand
GGAGCGACTCCTCGACCTCGACAAGCTGTGGGAGCAGATCGAACACGCCGATCTTCCGGAGAATGTCCGGGTGGAGCTGTTCGCGATCGGCGCGAGGAGCGTTCACGCGCACCTCTCCGATATCCTCCGCGCGATGGGCGGGGAGATGAGCGTCGGCAAGCTCTGCGAACTACTCGAGCCGGGCGTCCGCAAGATTTCCGCGGCGGCCACAAAGCTGATCCGCGCCGAAGTTCGAAACGAGGCCGCGGCTCGGCGGGATCATCTTCTCGATCTCGGAGCAAGCGACGAGATCGTTCGCGGCCTGGTTCGCCTGTACGAGCTGGACGGCGTCTTCGCGATCGCAGCGCTGGCCGCTCGCAAGGGCCTCGACGAGCTCGCGGTCACTCGGGCCTACACGCAGCTCGGCGAAGCGCTCGGACTGGATTGGGCCCAGCAGCAGCTGGCGCGCTTCGTGCCGGCCGACCAGTGGGAGCGCCTGCTCACCGCTGCTCTCGCTCGCGACTTCGAGCAGCTACGGATCGACTTCCTCGGTCGTGTCCGGGGCAAGGACCCGGCCGCCGGCGTCGAGCAATGGGTGGAGCACACGCAGGCCCGCATCGACCAGTTCCGGGAGCTCGTCGATCGCGCTCGCCGCGAAGGCGTCGTCAGCGCATCGATGCTTGCCCAGATCGCCAGCCAGGCTCGCATACTTCTCGCCCGCTAGGTGAAGCTCGCGATCCTCGTCCCCGAGGCCGATTATTCGGCCGACTGGCGATGGGCGTATGATGTCGAAGCTGGCGCGCTTGCCGCGGCCGGAGCCGAGGTCACCCCTGTCGTCTGGAGTGAGTCGTTCGACTCGGCCGCTTTCGACCTCGTCCTGCCATTGGTCGCGTGGGGCTATCACAAGCATTTCGACCGCTGGATGGCGCTACTCGACCGGCTTCAGGCGCAAGGCGCGCGGGTTCGCAACCCAATCCCGCTGCTGCGCTGGAACAGCGACAAGAACTATCTCGCCGAACTTTACGAGCGCGGGGTTCCCGTCGTGCCCACCGAGGTCGCCGAGGCGCTGGACGAACCGTCGATGGCCGCGATCCGGTCCCATTTCGGCTGCACGGATCTCGTCGTGAAGCCGCCCGTGTCGGCCAGTGCCTATCTGACCTTCCGCCTTGCCCCTGGCGAGCCGATCCCGGAACCGGTGCGTGGCCGCAGGATGATGGTCCAGCCCTGGCTCGAAAGCATCACCACGACCGGGGAATGGTCGCTGCTGTTCTTCGACGGACAGTTGAGCCACGCGCTCAGCAAGGTCCCCGTCGCTGGCGATTTCCGGGTGCAGCCCGAACATGGCGGGATCATCGAGAGCTGCGATCCGCCGCCGGGCGCCGAAGAGGTGGCGCTTGCGGCGCTCGCCGCCGCACCCGCGTCCGCAACGTATGCGCGGGTCGACCTCGTCATGGGCAATTGCGGTACGCTTCAGGTAATCGAGCTCGAGCTGATCGAGCCCGCGCTCTGGCTCGACCGATCGCCCGACGCCGCCCGGCTGTTTGGCGTGGCGGTCTTGTCAGCCGCCCGAAGCGCGAGCGAACAGCCACTGGCGGATCGCTGAGGCGAGATTCGCCGGCGGCGACTGCTCAAGCCGCTCCGCATCGATCCGCGCGACCAGGGCGTTGAGCGGCAGTCCCTGGTCAACCGCCGCAGCTTCCAGCGCGGCCCAGAAAATCGGTTCGAGCGCGATCGACGTTTCGTGACCGGCAATCGTCACGGATCGCTTGCGCGGCGGCGTAGGAGGCGGCGGCTTGGCCGCCATCAGTACATGTGCTGGCCGCCGTTGATCGACAGGGTCGAACCGGTGACGAAGCCTGCATTTTCATCGCACAGGAACGTCACGCCGCGAGCGATCTCGTCGGCGCGGCCAAGGCGTCCGACCGGAATCCGGGCGACAATCTTGCCGAGCACGTCTTCCGGAACCGCGGCGACCATGTCGGTGTCGATATAGCCCGGAGCGATCGCGTTGACGGTCACCCCGAACCGCGCGCCTTCCTGCGCGAGCGCCTTGGTGAAGCCGTGGATTCCCGACTTTGCGGCGGCATAATTGACCTGCCCGTACTGGCCCGCCTGCCCGTTGATCGAGCCGATGTTGACGATCCGCCCGTAACCGCGGCCGCTCATCCCCTCGAACACCGCCTTCGCCATGTTGAAGCACCCGCCGAGGTTGGTGTCGATCACGTCCTGCCACTTGGCATGGTCCATCTTGCGCATCGTCGCATCGCGCGTGATCCCGGCATTGTTGACGAGCACGTCGATCGGGCCGAGCTCCTCCTCCACTTGC
>JBQCFR010000372.1:0-5280 GCA_051958885.1 Tsuneonella sp. | reverse complement strand
CGATGCTGCGCGGCGTCGCGCCGTACACCGCACGCCAGTTCGCGCGCGCGATCGTGATGCCCAACCTCTCGCCGCCGGTCGTCTCGGTCGAGCAGGCGCGTGGCTACCGCGAACGGATCCTCGCCGCGCTGCCGGCGGACGCCGATTTTACGCCGCTGATGACTGCCTATCTGACCGATGCGACCGACCCGGACGAGCTCGCGCGCGGCCATGCCGAGGGGGTGTTCACCGCGGCCAAGCTCTATCCGGCGAACGCCACCACCAACTCCGCGCACGGCGTTTCCGACATCGCCCACCTGACCCTGGTGTTCGAGAGGATGCAGGCGATCGGCATGGTGCTGTGCGTGCACGGCGAGGTCACCGACGCCGAGATCGACGTGTTCGACCGCGAGGCGGTGTTCATCGAGCGCCACTTGAGCCGCATCGTGCGCGATTTCCCCGCGCTCAAGGTGGTGTTCGAGCACGTCACCACCAGCGAGGCGGTGCAGTTCGTCGAGAGTGCGGGCGATACCGTGGCGGCGACGATCACCCCGCAGCACCTCCACATCAACCGCAACGCGATGCTTGTCGGCGGCATTCGCCCGCACGCGTACTGCTTGCCCGTCGCCAAGCGCGAGGGGCACCGGCTGGCGCTGCGCAAGGCCGCGACTTCGGGCTCGGCCAGGTTCTTCCTCGGCACCGACAGCGCCCCGCACGCGCGCGAGGCGAAGGAGTGCGCCTGCGGCTGCGCCGGCATCTTCAATGCGCCCTATGCGCTCGAAAGCTATCTCCAGGTGTTCGAGGAAGAGGGCGCGCTGGACCGCTTCGAGGCGTTCGCCAGCGAGAACGGCCCGCGTTTCTATGGACTTCCGCTCAACGAGCGCACGGTGACGCTGGTGCGCGAAGACACCGACGCGGTGGACGAAATCGAGGCTGGCGAGAGCCGGCTCGTCCCGTTCCATGCGGGCGAGACTATGCGCTGGCGGCTGGCCTGACCGGCGCGCGCTTCGCCCACAGGTCCCACACAAACACCGCGATTGCGATCCAGATCAGCACGAAACAGCCGAGCTGCGTCGGCTCGAGCGGCTTGTCGAACACCGTCAGCCCCAGCACGAACACGATCGTCGGCGAGAGGAACTGGATGAAGCCGAGCGCGGAGTAGTCCATCCGCCGCGCGGCGATCGCGAACAGCCACAGCGGCACGGCGGTGACGACGCCGCCGAGCACGATCGCGAGGCTCAGGCCGAGATCGTGCGCGAAGGCGGACCCCTGCGGCTCGCTCGCGTACCAGCTGACGACGGCGAAGGCGGGGAGCAGCAGGATAGCCGATTCGACCGTCAGTCCCGGCAGCGAGCCAACGGGCACGCGCTTTCGGATCAGGCCGTAGGCGCTGAAGGTGACTGCGAGCGTGAGGCTGATCCACAGCGTCGTCAGCGCATTGCCGAGCAGCAGCAGCACGCCTGCGGCCGCGATGCCGACCGCCAGCCACTGCCGCGGGCTCAGCCGCTCGCCGAGCAGCAGGGTGCCGAGCAGCACGTTGACCAGCGGGTTGATGTAATAGCCCAGGCTCGCGGCGAACACGTGACCCTTGAGGATCGCCCAGATGTAGACCAGCCAGTTGATCCCGATCAGGACCGCGCTCACCGCGAGCATCGCCAGCAGACGCGGCTGGCGCAGCGTCGCGGCGATCTCGCGCAGTTGCCCGCGGAAGGCGGCGATCAGCAGGCACAGCGGCAATGTCCAGACCACGCGCCAGCCGACGAACTCGAACGGCGGCACCGTCTCGACTAGAATCAGGTAGAGCGGCAGGAAGCCCCAGATGACGTACGCGCCGAGCGCTGCGGGCAGGCCCGAGGGCTGGGGAGGGGTCGTTTCGTTCATCTTGGCGCGCCCCTAGGCGGGGCTTCGGGCCCGCACAAGCGCGCGATCCACGGGGGCGGAATGCTCTCTTCCGCCTGGTTTCGAAAAAGTTGCTGTCTGACAGCCCAGTTGCGCTCCGTTCAGCAAACATGCGCTATTCCTGAACATGTCGAACGGGGCACCACTCAGCCTCACGGCAGCAAGGCATAAGCAGAAAGGACCGCACCCATGCAGACCAAGATCAAGACCGCCGCGTTGGCGCTGGCCGTTCCCGGCCTCGCGCTCGCGACCCCGAGCATGGCCGCGCCGGCCTACCACGCCGCGCCCGCCGCTCACGCGTCCGTGCTGGGCGACATGAGCTACGGCCACGGCGACCGGGGCCGCCACCGCGGGTGGGACAAGCATCGCGGGCGCTACGACCAGCAGCGCTATTACAACAGCTACAGCTCGCGCGGCGGCTATTACGGCGAGCCGGTCTACAACAACACCCGCGTGTGGCGCGGCGATGACGGCCGGTATTACTGCCGCCGCTCGAACGGCACCACCGGGCTGCTGATCGGCGGCGCGGCGGGCGCGCTGCTCGGCCGCGAGATCGCCGGTCGCCACGGCGACCGCACGCTCGGCGCGAGTCTCGGCGCCGCAGGCGGGGCGCTGCTCGGCCGCTCGATCGACAAGAGCAGCACGCGCTGCCGCTGATGCTCTGATCCAGCTTCGGCCGTGCCCACCCGCGGCCGCGGCGTAGCCCCCAAGGGGGTTGCGGAAGGCGCCTCTCGTCCTCGGACGGGGGGCGTCTTCTCGCGCGCGCTTAACCGAATTTCGACCAGGACGCGCTAGGCCGCGGCGATGCAGCGGTTCGCCATGTCTCTCTGCCTGATGCTCGCCGCGTGCGGTGCGGCGAGCGCGCCCGCGCCGCCGCCCGAGCGCGATCCGGCGGTCGAGCAGGCCCTGAACGACCACCTGATGAGCGATCCCGACCTCGCGAGCGAGAACGAGGGCAACGCCGCGCTCACCGTGATCAGCGATCACTCGCTGCCGCTGCCTGCGTTCCCCGAAGGCGCCGCGGAGGACGCGCGCGTGCAGGCGGCGGAACTTGTGGGCGGGTCGGACAAGCTCCTGCCGCCGCCGGCCGCCCAGGCCCTGCCGGGCGAACTTGGCGACAGCAGCACCGCGGCGGAACTCGCCGCTGGCCTGCCGGGCGCGGGGCATTGCAGCGTGCCGCTGACCACCACGGCAACCTGGGCCGCGCGGATGCCCGCGCCATGGGCGCTCTACCCCGGCAGCGGCGTGACCGAAGCCGCGGGCGCCGATGCGGCGAGCTGCCAGGTGCGAGTGGTGCGCTTTCTCACGCCGGTAACAGCCTCCGATGTGCTGGCGTTCTACACGGCGCTTGCGCGAGCGGCGCGGATCGGCGTCCGGCACCGTGCCGCGGGCGAGGTTCACATCCTCGAGGGCGCGCGTGCGGGAAGCGCGTTTCGGCTGATCGTGCGGCCGCACGGCGCGGGACTTGTCGAGGGCACGCTGGCCCTGCGCGAAGGCTAGCGCGGCTTCGTGCGCCGCTCCTCGCGGAAGCCCACGCCGAGGCTCGCGCGCGGCTGCTCCATCTCGGTGCTGGCGACCGGATAGGCGCAGTAGTCCGCGGCGTAGAACGCCGCCGGGCGGTGATTGCCCGATAGGCCGAGCCCGCCGAACGGCGCATTCGAGCTCGCCCCGTTGGTCGGCCGGTTCCAGTTGACAATTCCGGCGCGGACGTTCGCCCAGAACCGGTTGTAGTCCTGCGGGCTGCCGCCGATTAGCGAGGCCGACAGGCCGAAGCGCGTGTTGTTCGCCTCCGCGATCGCCTCGTCGAAATCGGCGACCTTGATCACCTGCAGCAGCGGCCCGAACAGCTCGACATCGGGCCGGTCCCTGATCGCCGTCACGTCGATGATGCCGGGGCTGAGGAACGGCAGGCTATCGTCGGGCCGCTGCATGTGGCGGATCGCCTTGCCGCCGTTCGACAGGAAGTAGAGGAAGCTCTCGGTGAGCTGGTCGGCCGCCTGGTTGTCGATCACCGGGCCCATGAACGGGGCCGGGTCGGCGAACGGATCGCCGTAGATGATCCGCCCGGCGAGGCTCTTCACCTCGTCGATCACCGCGTCGTACATGCTCGCCTTGACGATCAGCCGCCGCGCCGCGGTGCAGCGCTGGCCCGCGGTGGTGAAGGCGCTCTGGACAATCAGCACCGCGGCGTCGGCCACCTTGGGCGTGTCGATCACGACGATGGGGTTGTTGCCGCCCATCTCGAGCGCGACGATCTTGCCGGGGTTGGACGCGAGCTTGCGATTGATCGCGATGCCGGTCTGCGCGCTGCCGGTGAACAGCACGCCGTCAACACCCTTGTGCGCGACGATCGCTTGGCCCTCCGCCGGGCCGCCGATCAGCAGTTGCACGACCGCGGCCGAGATTCCTGCGCGGTGGAAGCAGCCGAGCAGGAACTCGCCCACTGCCGGCGTTTTTTCGCTCGGCTTGAAGATGACCACGTTGCCCGCGATCAGCGCCGGGACGATGTGGCCGTTGGGCAGATGCGCCGGGAAGTTGTAGGGGCCGAGCACGACCATGACCCCGTGCGGCTTGTGGCGCACCGCGGAGGTGCCCTGCAGCGCGCTGTCGAGCCGCTTCTGCCCGGTCCGCTCGGCGTAGGCGGTGACCGAGATATCGACCTTGTTGATGACCGCCTCGACCTCGGTGCGCGCCTCCCACAGCGGCTTGCCGGTCTCGCGCGCGATCAGCTGCGCGAAGGCGTCGGCCTGCTTGCGCACTTCGTTGGCGAAGCGGCGGCACAGCTCGATGCGCGTCGACAGCGGCTGCGCAGCCCACGCCGGCCAGGCGCGGCGCGCGCGGTCGACCGCCTCGTCGACATCGCCGTAAGCGCCGCGCCACAGCTCCTTGCCGGTCGCCGGCTCGTAGGAAATCAGCTCGTTCTGAGGCACTCGGGGGCAGACTCTCGTTGGCTCTCGCGACCGGCTCTACACTGTGGTGGTCGAAGGTGCGTTAACTCGAATTAGGCAAGCGCGGTTCCTATCGCAGGGCGCTCGCGGGTCAATCGCGCGTGTCGGCGTGAGCGGCCGGCGCGGGCGGTTCGCCGAGCGCAGCGCCGAGCCCCCGGATCGCCGCGATCTTGTCCCGCAGCGGCTGCCAGTCGTCACGCTCGGCTATGGCCGCCCAGACGCGCTCGACCTCCTCGATCACCAGCGTCGGCGGAGCGGGCTCGTCCCACAGCGGGTGCTCATCGCCGGCGGGGGCATACCCGTCGAGCGCATCGGCCATGGCGCCCTCGGCGTTGCGCCCGCCGCGGTGGCGGTGGAAAAAGGCGTCGGGCTGCGCGCCGCTTTCACGCATCGCCGCCTCGCACGCCGCGACCAGCGCCGCGTCGCGCTCCTCGTCCTGTGTTTGTGCCCCCAG
>JBQCFR010000371.1:0-2833 GCA_051958885.1 Tsuneonella sp. | reverse complement strand
GAGAGCGAGGAGGGCGAGGCGATCCGCCTCGGCGGTCCCTCATGCCTCGCGGGCGACGTGATCGGCGACTACCGCCTGCCCGTGCCGAACGAGCCGGGCGAGCGGATCGCGTTCCTCGACCAGGCGCACTACTCGATGGTCAAGACCAACACCTTCAACGGGGTGCAGATCCCCTCGATCTGGCTGTGGGACAGCGAGACCGACGCGCTCGAGCAGATCAAGGCGTTCGGATACGAGGACTTCCGCGACCGGTTGAGCTAAGCTAGATCGGGCGGCGATGAGACTGCTCGCCGCCTTCGCCGCTCTCGCCGTCGCCAGCCCGGCCTTGGCGGACGACTTCCAGCCCGACCAGGTGGTGAAGGCGGTTAGCCTGACGCAGCTCAAGCAGGTCGTCGGCGCGATGGGCCACAAGCTCGAGGCGGAAGACGCCAAGGACCGCACGCTGCGCGCCACTGACGGCAGCGGCACGAGCTATGTGCTCACCGGCGCCGCCTGCGACGTCGAAGGTGTTCCCGGCTGCCGGGGAGTGGTCATGCAGGTGCTGGTGTCCGCCAACGGCGAGATCGCCGACGCCAAGCTCGCCGAGGCCAATCTCGAGCAGGCGGCGGTCAGCACCCGCTATTACCCCGACACCGGCGCGATCAGCGTGACGCGGTACCTGGTGCTAGACGGCGGGGTGACGCTCGCTAACGTGGCGCAGAACATCGGCGTGCTGCTGGCGCTCACGCCCGAGGTGATCCGCATCGTCACCGCCAAGTAGGCCGAACGGTGCGCCGCGCGCGGTGCCCGCTTGGGCGGCAGCGGACTTGCAATCGGCGGGCCACATTTCACTTGCGGTTCAGCGCGCCCGCCTTATAGGCGCACCCCGCAGCCCCAAGGGGACTTCCATAACCGCAAGGCTGCCTTGTCCGAACAAACCGTTTGGGGGTCCCTTGAGTTGCACATCCATCCTGACGCTCGGTCTGTAGTTCGCGCCCTCGCGCCGGACGAACCGGTCATCCTCAACCGCCCGCACGCCGCGGCGCGCGCCGCCCGTTTCTTCGTCGAGAAGGTCCCGGGCAAGTCGATGTACGCGGTCAAGGCCAATCCCTCGCCGGAGCTTCTGCAGGTTCTGTGGGACAACGGGGTGACGCATTACGATGTCGCCTCGATCGCCGAGGTGCGTCTGGTGCGCGCGGCGCTGCCCGAAGCCACGCTGTGCTTCATGCACCCGGTGAAGACCGCCCGCGCGATCCGCGAGGCGTATTTCGAGCACGGCGTGAAGACCTTCAGCCTCGACACGATCGAGGAGCTCGAGAAGATCGTCGAGGCGACCGCGCACCCGGACGGCACCGGGGCGAGCGACCTGCGGTTGCTGGTGCGCCTGCGCGTCTCGTCCGAATACTCGGAACTGAGCCTGGCGGCGAAGTTCGGGGTCGATCTCGCGGATGCGGCGCCGCTGCTGCAGACCACGCGCCAGCACTGCGACTGGCTCGGCGTGTGCTTCCACGTCGGCAGCCAGGCGATGACCCCGTTCGCCTACGTCCAGGCGCTCGAGCGCGTGCGCGCTGCGGTGGCCGAGGCGTCGGTGGTGATCGACGTGGTCGATGTCGGCGGGGGCTTCCCGAGCGATTATCCGGGCATGGAGCCGCCGCCGCTGGAAGATTACTTCGCGATCATCCACCGCCACTTCGAGGCGCTGCCGATCGCCTACAACGCCGAGCTGTGGTGCGAGCCCGGCCGCGCGCTGTGCGCCGAGTATTCGTCGCTGATCGTGCGGGTCGAGAAGCGCCGCGGCGACGAGCTCTACATCAACGACGGGGCCTACGGCGCGTTGTTCGATGCAGCGCACGTCGACTGGCGCTTCCCGGTCGCCGCGCTCGAGGACGACCTGACGCAGCCGCTCGCCGAGTTCGCCTTCTACGGCCCGACTTGCGACGATGCCGACTACATGAAGGGCCCGTTCCTGCTGCCGGCGGATATCCAGGCGGGCGACTACATCGAGATCGGCATGCTCGGCGCCTATGGCGCGGCGATGAAGACCGGCTTCAATGGCTTCGGCAACGCGGCACAGATCGTCACCACTGACGAGCCGATGGCAAGCCTCTACCGCGGCGACCGGGTGGACCCCCGTGCCAGCGACAACGTGGTGTCGCTGCGCTGACCTGAAAAGAAGCCCCGCCACGGCAAGCCGGCGCGGGGCGCGTCTTTGACGGCGATGAGCGCGGCCGCCCGGTTCCGCTTTGGGAAGGGGGACTGAGCCGGACGGCCGCGCAGCCGGTTACTTCGGCTTGTGCTCGCCCTTCATCGGATGAGCCGGGTGATCCATCTTGGTATGGTCGACGCTGGTGGTGGTTTCACCGTTCGCGTCGGTCGACTTGGTGATCGTGGTGGTGTTGCCGCTCGGCGTGGTCACGGTCTGCGTCGCGTCCGACGTGGTCGAGACGGTGCTCGTGCCATCCTCGTTCGGGGTGGTCGTCGTCGTGGTGGTGTTCTCCCGCGTCACGTCCGCGCCGTTGCCGTTCGCCGTCGGCGTAGTCGCCGTGGTGGTCGTTTCGGTCGTGGTGGGGGGCACGTCCTGCGCCACCGCCGCCGCGCCGCAGAGACCGAGCGAGATCACGGCCAGCTTGAGGGGATTGAACTTCATGCATCGTTCTCCATGCGCCGGTGATGAGGGGCCGGCGCTTAGAGCGCCCGGGTCGTGCTCGGCGGATGAAGCGCGGATTAATGCCGCCGCGGTTCGGCGCAGCTTTGGAACACCTGCGGGCCGAGTCGTGTAACCGCGATGCTCAAGCGCCGCGCCAGACTCGCGGAAAAAACCCCGCGCGCCGCCGCCGAATCGAGGGCCGCCGCT
>JBQCFR010000370.1:0-4456 GCA_051958885.1 Tsuneonella sp. | reverse complement strand
CGATCTCGTGCCGCATCGCGCGCGCGGCTTCGGCGAGCGTGCGCCCGCGCAGACGGACGGTGATGTAGTTGCTAGCCTGCTCGAGCACGGAATGCGGCACCGGCGAGCCGAGCTCGACCACCCGGTTCTCGACCGCCCCGTCCTCCCCCACCAGCACCGCCAGCGCGCGGTCGGGCGCGAGCGGCACCAAGGTAAGTTGAGCCAGCCGCGGCTCGCGGCGCGGGACCATGACCATGCCCGCCGCGTTCGAGATGTCCGACAGCACCGCGCTGGTCGCCTCGAGCGCGGCCTCGATCGGCCCCGGGGCGGACAGCCGCTGCTCGATCGCCGCGCGTTCCTCGCGCGTCGGCTCGGCGACCTGCATCGTCCCGTCGACGAACAGCCGCAGGCCGCTCTCGGTCGGCATCCGGCCGGCGCTGGTGTGCGGCGCGGCGAGCAGCCCAAGGCCTTCGAGCTCCGCGAGCACCGAGCGGATCGAGGCGGGCGAGAGGTTCACCCCGCCCTCCCCCGCCAAGGTCTTGGATCCTCCCGGGTGCCCGCTCGTCAGGTAGCCTTCGACGACCAGCCGGAAGATGTCGCGCGCGCGGGTCGACAGTTCGGAGAGGGGCTGCGAGGCCATGATCGCTCATGTAAAGCCTGCCCTTGCGGCCTCAAGGGGCAAGCGCCTAACGCGCGAGCCGAGTCACCAGAAGGACATCCCATGCGACCATCCGGCCGCGCGCCCGACGAAATGCGCGCCATCGCGATCGAAACCGGCTTCACCAAGCACGCCGAGGGCTCGTGCCTCGTCAGCTTCGGCGATACCCGCGTTCTGTGCACCGCCAGCGTCGAGGAGCGCGTGCCGCCGTTCCTGCGTGGCAAGGGCCAGGGGTGGGTCACCGCCGAGTACTCCATGCTCCCGCGGGCCACCCACACCCGCGGCCAGCGTGAGGCGGCCAAGGGCAAGCAGAGCGGGCGGACGCAGGAAATCCAGCGCCTGATCGGGCGCAGCTTGCGCGCGGTGGTCGACTTGCCCAAGCTCGGCGAGCGGCAGATCGTGCTCGATTGCGACGTGATCCAGGCCGACGGGGGGACGCGCACCGCCTCGATCAGCGGCGCTTGGGTCGCGCTGCGGATGGCGGTCGATGGTCTGATCAAGAAAGGCGCGCTCGCGGCCGACCCGATCGAGGCGAAAGTCGCCGCGATCAGCTGCGGCATCCACCAGGGCACGCCGGTGCTCGACCTCGACTACATCGAAGACAGCTCGGCCGATGCCGACGCCAACTTCGTGCTGATCGAAGGCGGCCGCATCGCCGAGGTCCAGGCGACCGCCGAGGGCGCGACGTACGACGAGGAAGGCCTGCTGCGCCTTCTGCGCCTCGCCCAGATCGGCTGCGCGCAAATCTTCCGCGCGCAGGATGTGGCTACAGGGCGATGAACGGTGTTCCGCTCATCCTGAGCTTGTCGAAGGATGTCGAGCGTTGCGCATCCGTGCTTCGACAGGCTCAGCACGAGCGGAGAGTGGCATGAGACGCATCGGCTCGGGCACGCTGGTGATCGCCACGCACAATGCGGGCAAGCTCAAGGAAATCCAGGCGCTGATCGAGCCGCACGGGGTCAAGTGCATCAGCGCCGGCTCGCTTGGGCTGCCCGAGCCGGCCGAGACTGGCACGACTTTCGTCGAGAACGCGCTGATCAAGTCGCGCGCAGCGGCCGAGGCCTCGGGCATGGCGGCGCTGGCGGATGACAGCGGCCTGTCGGTCGCTGCGCTGGACGGGCGCCCAGGGGTCTACACCGCCGACTGGGCCGAGCGGCAGTGGTTCGAAGGCGAGCCGGGGCGCGACTGGTACATGGCGATGGGGAAAGTCGAAGGCATGCTCCAAGCCAAAGGACCCGGCACCCCCAACGACGCGTGGTTCACCTGCGTGCTGGCGATCGCCTGGCCCGATGGCGAGCAGGCGGTCTACGAAGGGCGCGTGGACGGCACGGTGACCTGGCCGCCGCGCGGCACGCTCGGCTTCGGCTACGACCCGATGTTCGTCCCCAAGGGCCATGAGCAGGTGACCTTCGCCGAGCTCGACCCGGCCGACAAGCACCGCATGAGCCACCGGGCGGACGCGTTCCGGAAGCTCGTCGCAGATCAGTTCGGCTAGCCGACCTCGACGCCGATCCAGTTGCCGCCGGGCCAGTAACGGCAGACAAGGAAGTCGTTCTCGCGGTTGCGCGCCACCGCGCAGCCGACCTCCTTCGTGTCGCGCCAGATCAGCTGCGAGTAGTGGCCGACATCTTCCCACTTGCCGGTGCGCGACACGGCGGGGAACTTGCCCGGCTTGAACTTCTCGCGCTCGGCCGCGAAGCCGCCGATCATGTCCTCCGCGCTGTAGTAGCCGGCGGTGCCCATCCACAGGTTCTCGCCCTCGCTCTGGCGTTCGTCTTGCGAGGCGTGCGCGAGCGTGCCGCGGGCGGCGAGACGGTCCGCCCAGCCTTGCGCGTCCTGTGCGAGCTTGCCCGACCAGCTCAGGCGGGCGACACCCGCGCTATCGCGCTCGGCGTTTTGCGCGGCGAGCAGGCGCGCGGCGAAGTCACCGCCGCTGTCGCTGGCGCGCACGATGTGCGGCAGCAGAGCGAAGCCCGTGATGGCGATTGCGCCCGCGATGAGCGCTGCGACCCGACCCATTCCCATGGCGATGTGCTACAGGCCGGGAGTTAACCGATTCTGAAGCATCGAACGTGGCGCGCGCACTCTATATCCACTGGCCTTACTGCCTGAAAAAATGTCCTTATTGCGACTTCAACAGCCATGTTCGCGGCGGCGGGATCGATGCTGCAGCGTGGCGCGAGGCGCTGATCGCCGACATGCGGCACGAGGCGGAGCTGGCGGGGGGCGAGGCGCTCGGTTCTGTGTTCTTCGGCGGCGGGACGCCGAGCCTGATGCCGCCATCGCTGGTCGCCGGGCTGCTCGAGGAAGCCGAGCGTTTGTGGGGGGTTACGCCCGATATCGAGATCACGCTCGAGGCCAATCCCTCATCGGTCGAGGCGGCCAATTTCGCCGATCTTGCGAGCGCCGGCGTCAACCGCGTGTCGCTCGGCGTGCAGTCGTTCGACGACGCCGCGCTCAGGTTCCTGGGCCGTTTGCATGACGCCAGAAGTGCGAATGAAGCGCTCGATCTGGCGCTGAACACCTTCGCAAGCGTCTCATTCGACCTGATCTACGCGCTTCCCGGGCAGACCGAACAGGCGTGGCGGACCGAACTGGAGCGCGCGCTGATGCTGGGGACCGGGCATTTGTCGCTCTACCAGCTCACGATCGAACCCGGAACGCGGTTCGCAACCGACGTTCGGCGGGGGCAATTCACCCCGCTCGCCGACGATCCCGCGGCCGACCTGTTCGCCCTCACCCGCGAGCTCACCGCTGCCGCGGGGCTGCCGGCGTACGAGATCAGCAACCACGCGCGGCCCGGCGAGGAGAGCCGCCACAACCTCGCCTACTGGCGTTACCACGACTACGCCGGGATCGGCCCCGGCGCGCACGGGCGGCGTGGCGGCATCGCGACGGTTCGTCACAAGAAGCCGGAGAACTTCCTCGCCGCGGTCGCCGAGCACGGCCACGGCATCGCCGAAGCGCGCCCGCTGGCGCCGCGCGAACAGGCCTCCGAGGCGCTGCTGATGGGGCTGCGGCTGAGCGAGGGTGTCGATCTCGCCGGGCTCAGCGCACGGTTCGGACTGCGCCGTGACGAGCTGGTCGAGCCCGAACGTCTCGCGCTGTACGAGACGCTGGGGCTGGCCTGGCGCGCGGGCGAGCGGATCGGCGTGACCGATGCCGGCATGCCGCTGCTCGATGCGCTACTTGGCGAACTCGTCCCGGCGGCGCTGGTGGCGGCGTGAGCAAGGCCGACCTGCTCGCGGCGTGGGGCGCGCACCTGCGCGACGGGCGACGGCGCAGCCCGCACACGGTGCGCGCGTATCTTGCCGCCGCCGACCGGCTGCTGGAGGCGACCGCGCTCGCGGATTGGCCGGCGGTCGCGCTGCTCGACGGGTCAGCGCTCCGCCGCCAGCTTTCGCTGCGCCGCGCGGAGGGGATCGGCAACGCATCGGCGGCGCGCGAACTCTCCGCGCTCAAGGGCTTCGTCGCCTTCGCGCGCGGACAGGTAGGGGTTGAGGCGGCCGCGCCGCGGCTGCGCGGGCCGCGCCTGAAGAAGGGTCTGCCCCGCCCCGTCACGCCCGACGATGCGGTCAACCTCGCCGACCTCGTCGCCGGCAGCGCGAGCGAGGACTGGATCGGCGCGCGCGACCGCGCGGTGCTGCTGCTGATGTACGGCGCGGGACTACGCATCGCCGAGGCGCTCTCGCTCACTGGCGGCGAGCTGCCGCTGGGCGAGACGCTGACCGTCACCGGCAAAGGCAGCAAGCAGCGTGTGGTCCCGCTGATCCCGCTCGTCCGCGCGGCGGTCGCCGACTATGCGCGCAAGTGCCCCTG
>JBQCFR010000369.1:0-2707 GCA_051958885.1 Tsuneonella sp. | reverse complement strand
CGTCGCGCCGAAATGGGTGGCGGCGCCGGCCATGGCTTCGCGCCAGGTCGTGGGCGTCTGGATCGCGAGGCTCTGGAGGCTTTCGTTGCAGCCGGGCAGGTCGGGCAGCATGCTGTCGATCCCCGACAGGTCGAGCCGGCGCATGACCTCAATCGTTTGCCGGCGCAGCTTGTTGGCCTCGTCGAACAGTGCGGGGAGCACCATGAGCCGGTGCTCGCGCGCCCGGTCGAACGCGAGCGCCATTTCCTCGCGCTCGCCGCCTTGGGGCAGCGGGCAGGGCCAGGTGACGAGCATAATGGCGGTGGCTAGGCCTGAACGGCCTTGGCTTCGGCGAAGGCGAGCAGCCCGCCGTAGGTCTCGAGCATTTCGCCGTCGACGTCGTCGTCATCGATGACGATGTCGAGGCGGTCCTCCATCTCGGTCAGCAATCCGGCGACCGCCATGGAATCGAGTTCCGGCAGGTAACCGAACAGCCCGGTGTTCGCATCGAACGCCGCGACATCGTCGGCCTTCAGCCCCAGCACGTCGCACAGGATCCGGCGCAGCTCGGCGTCGATCGCCACGCGGCTTTCGGCAAGGTGCGGGTGATTGTCGCTGGCGGGCTGGGCGGTCATCGGGTCCCTATGCGTCTGGCGCGGGCGCTCCGTTAGCGGCGGGCAATGGCCGACGCAAGGCGCTTGGCGAGCGCGGGCCAGGCGCGGGTCTGGCGGGGGTCGAGGCAATCGAGGCGGTAGCGCGGGCGGACCTGCTCCATCCAGTCGGCCTTATAGCGGTCGTTGCCGGTGCCGAAGTCGATAAGCGAGACGTTGTCGGTGTCGATTGCGCGTTCGAACAGCGCCGCGGACAGTGTCGTCCCAGCGGAAAGGTGCTTCATGTAATCGAGGTGTGCGAGCTTGTGGATGTAGGCTACGCGGTTCTCGACCGTCCAGAACTGCGCGGCAACCGCCTGCTGCCCCGCTCGAGCGACCGCCAGGCGGATGCGGCCGGCGGCGCCCTCCTGTTCGGCGAAGCGGCGGAGCAGCGCCGGGTCGCCTTCTTCCGGCTTCCAGCTCTGCGCGTAGATCGATTCGTAGTCCGCCCAGGCTGCGGCATCGAACCGGTCGAGGATTTCCACCTCCACCTTCTTCGCCTTGCGCCTCAGCGTGGTGCGCATCTGGCCGGGGCGGGTCTCCCAGTATTCGGCGAAGCTGCGCCCGCGCACCTCGAGCACGTGATTGTGGTCGCATTGCTCGCAGGCGACGGCCCAGCCGGCGGAGCGGAACGCCTGCTCGAGCCGGGTGGCGGAACCGTCTTCGTCCGGCACCGGCCAGAGCGTGACGCGGTGCGACTGCGCCTTGAGATCGCGCGCCAGTTCGCGCAGCAGCGCGTCGCCGGCAGGACCGTGGGGCGCGAGCTGGCGCCAGGTGAAGCTGTACCAGTTGCGCAGCGGTTCGAGCCGGCCGTTCGCCCGCGTCAATGCTAGCGCGGCGGCGGCATCTGCGCCTCGTGCTACCGCGACCAGCGGGCGCTGGCCGGCGTCGGCGTGGAGGCCGAACCATTCGGGGCGGTCGAACGGGGCCGCGCCGTGGCCAGCGACGCCTTGCAAGACGTTAACCGTGTCGTGATAGCTGGCCGCCAACTGATCGAAATCCTTTGCGGAGTGTTCATGTCCGTCGCGCCCGATCCGCTGCCCCGGCCGCTCGACCACCTTGCCGAATACGGGGAGGCGGCAGCGGCGGCGCTGACCTTGCGCGGCCGCACGCTTAGCTACCAGGACTTAAGAACCCGTGTCGGGACGCTGGCCGCGTGGCTTGCCGCGCGCGCGGAGAAGGGCGACCGGATCGCGAGCTGGGCGGCGAAGGGCGAGGCGACGTGCCTGCTCCCGCTCGCCTGCGCCCGCGCGGGGATGGTGCACGTGCCGATCAACCCGCTGCTCAAGCGGCTGCAGGTCGCGCACATCCTCGCCGACAGCGGGGCGGTGCTGCTGATCGCCAACGACGCGCGGCTGGGGAGCCTCGAGCACGGCGATATCCCCGCCGGATGTGTCGCAGTGCGCGAGGAGGGCTTGTGGAGTGCGGTCGAGGAGCATGAGCCGCTCGGCGCGTCGGACCACGATCCGCACGAGCTCGCCGCGATCCTCTACACCAGCGGTTCGACCGGCAAGCCAAAGGGGGTGATGCTGAGCCACGCCAACATGTGGCTCGGCGCGGTCAGCGTGGCGCATTATCTCGGTCTGGAGGCGGACGACGTCACCCTCGCAGTGTTGCCGCTGAGCTTCGACTATGGGCAGAACCAGCTCCTCTCGACCTGGCGCGCGGGCGGGTGCGTCGCGCCGCTCGATTACCTGGTGCCGCGCGACGTGGTGAAGGCCTGCGCCCGGCACGGCGTCACGACGCTTGCCGCGGTGCCGCCGCTGTGGGTGCAGCTCACCGAGATCGACTGGCCGCAGGAGGCGACTGCGGCGATGCGGCGGCTGACCAATAGCGGCGGGGCGCTGACCGAGCCGCTGGTGCGCGACTTGCGGCGCGTGTTCCCGCACTCGCGGCTGTTTCCGATGTACGGCCTGACCGAAGCCTTCCGTTCGACTTACCTCGATCCCGCGCTGGTCGACAGCCACCCCACCTCGATGGGCCGGGCCATCCCGTTTGCCGAGATCCTGGTGATCGGGGACGACGGCGAGGTGACGGCCGACGATCAGGAAGGCGAACTGGTCCATTGCGGGCCGCTT
>JBQCFR010000368.1:0-5137 GCA_051958885.1 Tsuneonella sp. | reverse complement strand
TTCGGTGCTGCTCGATTTCTCGACCGGGATCGAGGACCCCGCGATTCAGTACCTGGGCGATCAGCTCGCCGCCGAATGCGGCGCGACCGAGGAGTATGCCCGCCTGTCGGACGTGCCCAGCCGCTCGCTGCTGAGCCGGATCACCGACCACTACCTGCAGATTCTCGCCAACCAGGCGCCGATCGGATTCGAGGCCGAGTTCGTCAACCAGCGCGGCGCGACGATCCTCTACCGCGGCATCCTGCTGCCCTACTCGAGCGATGATGACACCATCGACTTCATCTACGGCGTGATCAACTGGAAGGAGATGGCCGACCAGCTGACCGCCGATGAGCTGCTGCTGGAGATCGACCAGGCTCTCGACAGCGAAAGCGACGTAGCCGCCGTGCGCGACCCCGATCCGGTGACCGACTGGGCCGACGGGCCCGCCGCCGACATCGCCTCGCTCCGCCCGACGAACGACGACTGGGCGGACGAGCCCGGCGATTCGCCGTTCCCCTCGCCGTCGTTCGGCGCCGATCTGCTCGGCGGCTACGAGGATGACGACGAGGAGGGCGAGGACGACAGCGAGTCCTCCGCGCCTTACGCTTCGCTGCTGCCGAGTTCCGGGCCAGTCGGGGGCAAGAAGCAGGCGCTCTCGCTCGAGGGCTACGATGTCGGCGATAGCCACGAGGCTGTTCACAGCGGTCCGTTCGCGGTCGATCCCTTCGAGACGGACTTCGCGCAGCGTCCAGACGTTGCCGCCGAAGCGCTCCCGCCAAGCGATTATGCGGACGAGAGCTTCGTTCCGGCCGCCTTCGCCGGCGCGCGCGATGAGGAGCTCGGCCTCTACGATTGCCTCGCCGCGGCGCGCGAGCTGGCGCAAGCGGCACGCAGCTGCGAGGACCGGAGCCGCAACGCGCTGTATGCCGCGGTCGGGCGGGCCTATGACTTCAGCCTCGCCGCCGAAGCGGCGCCGCAGGAGTTCGGCGAACTGGTCGCCGAAAGCGGCCTGACGGTCCAGGACCGCGCGCCGATGACGCCGGTGGTCAAGCTCGTGTTCGGGGCCGATTACGACAAGACGCGCCTGACCGAATACGCCGCGGTGCTGACGCATGCGCACCGCATGGGGATCGAGCGCGGGCAGCTCGCGCGCTTCCTCGGCGAAGCGGAGGGCGGTCTCAAGGGAGTGGTCCAGGCCGAGCGGCGGATTCGGCGCGAAGACGCCGGCAAGCCGGCGCTGGAGGCAGAGACGCCGCGCGAGGCGCTCGCGCGCAAGCTCCGCACGCTCGAGCCGCAGGGCTTCGATGTGATCCCCGCAGACGGCGCCGAATTCGCGCTCGTGATGATTCGCCGCATGCCCGACGGCAGCGTGGCTATGATCGGCGAGATCGGCGACGACGCCGCGCTGATCGAACGTGCCGGCAAGAAGCTCCTCGGCTAACTGCGCTTTCCTGACTCTCCGCCGCAACTTGCGGTTGTGAGCGCCGCGCAAACCCCGCAAGAGGGGCGTGAGCAAGCGCCGCGGCAAGGGAGGGTGGGTGACCTGGACGCTGCTGGCGCTGGCGATCCTGGCGCTCGTGCTATTCGGCGTCTGGCGCTGGGCTGTGGCGCAAGGCTCCGCCGGGCTGCTCGACTGGATCGACGCGCGCTATCCCCGCAGCGAGCAGGTGCGCCTTGCGGAGGCAGGGCGCTACGGCCCGGACGCGGCGCAGAAAGTAGAACTGTGGGTTCCGGCGGCGAAGCGCCCTGCGCCGTATCCGCTGGTCGTCTTCATCCACGGCGGCGGGTGGCATTCGGGCAGGCCGCAAGACTACCGCTTCGTCGCGCGCACGCTGGGCGAGCACGGCTATGCCACCGCGCTGGTCGGCTACCGGCTGGTGCCGAAGAGCCGCTTTCCGGCGATGCTTGAGGATAGCGCGCGGGGCGTTCGCTGGGCGCTGGACCATGCCGCCGCGGCGGGCGCGCGCGGCAACCGGACGGTGCTGATGGGCCATTCGGCGGGAGCCTACAATGTGCTGATGCTCGGGCTCGATCCGCAGTGGCTCGCCGCCGCGGGCGTGCCGCGGAACGCGGTCACCGGCGTGGTCAGCCTTGCCGGTCCCGCCGATTTCTATCCCTTCACCAGCGATTCGGCGAGGAACGCGCTCGGCAACGCGCCCGAGCCCAGGCTGACTCAGCCGATCACCTTCGCACGGGCAGACGCCCCGCCGATCCTGCTGCTCCACGGCACCGCCGACACCGTGGTGCGCCCGCGCAATTCGCGCAACCTTGCCGCGGCGATCGCGGCGAAGGGCGGCGTGGTGCGCGAGACCGAGTTTCCGGGCATGAGCCACGCCGGCATCGTCATGGGGCTGTCGCGCCCGTTCGCCCAAGGCGGCAAGGTTCTCGGTCCGATCCTTGCGTTCCTGCGCGAGCACGCGGATGGCGCTGCCGCCCCCGCTTCAGTCCCGGTTCAGCGCGAGAGCCGCTAGAGCAGCCGCCGATGCGCACATTCGCCCGCCTGATCACGCGCGCGCTCGTCGCCGCGGCAGCGCTGTCGCTGGCGGCCCAGCCCGCCGCAGCGCAGTCGGTGCTCCGCGATGCCGAGACCGAGGCGTTGCTTCACGAGATGGCCGATCCGCTGATCAAGGCCGCGGGCCTGCAGCCGTCGAATGTCGACCTGATCCTGGTCGGCGATCCATCGATCAACGCCTTCGTCGCCGGCGGCCAAGCGGTCTATATCAACTCGGGCCTCATCGAAGCGGCCGACAACGCCAACCAGGTGCAGGGCGTGATCGCGCACGAACTGGGCCACCTCACCGGCGGCCACGCGATCAACACCAGCGGCTACCAATCGGCGATGAAGATCTCCCTGCTCTCGCTGCTCGCCGGCATCGCCGCCGCAGTCGCGGGCGCGGGCGATGCCGCGATGGCGGCGATGATGATGGGCCAGCAGGCGGCCACCGGGAAGTACCTCGCGTTCAGCCGCGCGCAGGAGAGCACCGCCGACGCCGCGGGCGTGCAGTTCCTGTCCAAGGCGGGCATTTCGGGCAAGGGCTCGCTGGAGTTCTTCGGCAAGCTGGAGAACATGGAATTCCGCTACGGCGTCAGCCACAGCGACGATGCCGCTTACGCCAGCACGCACCCGATGACCGCGGACCGCATCGCGAACTTGCGCGCCGACTACGAGAAGGACCCCGCCTGGAACAAGCCGGAACCGACCGGGCTCGAGGCGCGCTTCCAGCGGGTCAAGGCCAAGCTCGCAGGCTATGTCCAGGAACCCGCGCGTACGCTGCAGGAATATCCGCCGAGCGATACCTCGGTGCCGGGGCGTTACGCCCGCGCCTACGCCTACCACCAGCAGGCGCTGATGGACAAGGCGCTCGCCGAAACCGACGCGCTGATCAAGAGCGACCCGCAAGACCCGTATTTCCTCGAACTGCGAGGCCAGGTGCTGCTCGAATCGGGGCGGCCGGCGGACGCGATCGCCCCGCTGCGCAAGGCGACCGAGCTGACGGGCAACCAGCCGCTGATCGCCTCCACCTTCGGCCACGCGCTGATCGCGACCGAGGACCCGAAGAACTATCCCGAGGCCGAACAGGTGCTCAAGGCGGCGGTGGCGCGCGACCGCTACAATCCGTTTGCCTGGTACCAGCTCGGCGTGGTCTATGCCGCGACCGGCGATTTGCCGCGCGCGCGGCTCGCCAGCGCCGAGCAGCAGGTGCTGAACGGAGAATTCGCCGAGGCGCTGCGCAGCGCGCAGGCGGCCGAGGCCGGGCTCCCCAAGGGCTCGCCCGACTGGATCCGCGCCGGCGACATCGATCTGCAGGCGCGCGCGGAGCTTGAACGCGCCAAGGACCGCAAGTAGCGCCGCTGCCATGGCCCGTCTCGCACCCTCGCTCCTTGTCACCGCCGTGGTCGCCGCCCTGTTCGGCTTCGCCGGCGCCGCCGCGTTCAGCTATAGCGGGCTCGGCGGCAACGCGACGCGCGCGTACCTCCTCGCCAATCCGGACATTCTGCCCGACGTCGCCGACAAGTTGCGCCAGCGCGAAGCCGAGACGCGTCTCGCGGCCGTTTCCGGCGAAGTCGACAAACCGTTCCCCGGCGCGGTGCTCGGCAATCCCAACGGCAAGGTCACGCTGGTCGAGTTCAGCGATTACGGCTGCACGTACTGCCGCCACAGCGTCGAGGACGTGAAGGCGCTGGTGGCGGCCAATCCCGAACTGCGCGTGGTCATGCGCGAATGGCCGATTTTCGAAGGCAGCGACGCCGCCGCGCGGATGGCTCTCGCCGCGGCCAAGCAGGGCAAATACGCCGCGTTCCACGACGCGATGTTCGCGCACGGCCCGCCGAGCGAGCAGACGATCGCCATCGCCGCGCGCGCGGCCGGGCTCGATATGGCGCAGGCGCAGGCTTACGCCGCCTCGCCCGAGGTCCAGTTTGAGCTCGCCAAGAACATGGAGTTCGCACGCAAGCTCGGCTTCGAAGGCACGCCGAGCTGGGTCGCGGGCAAGCGCGTGTTCTCGGGCGCGGTCGGGCAGGCCGGGCTCAAGCAGGCGCTAGAGTCCGCGCGCGAATCGTGATCGCACGCGCAGCAGCCGCGGCTGCGGCCGCGCTCCTCCTCGCTCAGCCGCTGCTCGCGCGCGAGGACGTGACCGCAACCCGCGAAGCGTTGGCCGACCTGCAGGCTGACGACGCGCGGCTGCAGTCGATCGGCTGGCGGCTCGTGACCGGCAACGCCCGCTTTTGCCCCGACGCGCACCCCGCGATCGGGCTGCTGCTGCAGGACATGGCGAACTACGGCGCCCCCGACGCGATGCGCGCGGCGGCCGGCATCGCGGGCGATGTCGCGGTCGAGGCGGTGGCTGCGGGCTCTCCAGCCGCGCGCGCCGGGCTGGCGCCCAATGACGAGGTCCTCGCCATCGACGGCGCATCGATGGCCGCGCTGCCGCCGGCCAAGGCTGGCGACTGGCAGCGGCTCACCTCGCTCCACGACCGCATCGATGCCGCACTGGCGGCGGATGGCAGCGTGGCGCTGCGCTGGCGCGACGGTGCCGGCGAACACAACACCGCGATCGCCGGCGTGCCCGCCTGCCCCACCCGCTTCGAACTGCTCGCGCGCGGGTCGAAGGCTGCCGCCGACGGCAACCGGGTGCGCTTCGGCCGCGGGTTCGCC
>JBQCFR010000367.1:0-6435 GCA_051958885.1 Tsuneonella sp. | reverse complement strand
TCTTGGCGACCGGCGGGCTGCGCACCTCGCTCGTTCGATCGGGCCAGCAATGGGATTGGCCGAACGGCTGGGCGCCCCTCCAGTGGATCGCGGTCGCCGGGCTCAACCGCTACGGGCACGAGGATCTCGGCCGCGAGATCGCGCACCGCTGGATCAGGACGGTTGAAACCACCTTTGTCGAGACGGGCTTGTTGTTCGAGAAGTACGACATCGAGAACCCCTCGGTCGGCCGCGGCGGCGAGTATGCGACCCAGGTGGGCTTCGGGTGGACCAACGGCGTGACCAGCGACTTCATCGACCGGTACACCGCCAGCTGACGCCTACGCCGGGTCCGCGGCCGCCTAGGCCTCTTCGGCGCGGTGGAACAGATCCCCAATGGAACGGGCGAAGTGCGATTCCATCGCCGCCCGCGCCAGCTCGGGATCGCGATCCGCGATCGCTCGGGCCACTTCTTCATGCAGCGTCAGCGTCTCGGAGCGTTCCTCTTCGGTCGCCCGCGCGGCCCACGCGGTGGGCACCGCGATCATCATCATCTGCTCGAACGAGCGGACGATCTGGTAAAACAGCTGGTTGCCGCTCGCGAGCGCGATGGTCTGGTGAAACGCGGTGTCCGCGGCGGTGCGGCTGAACTCGTCCCGGCTGACGGCCAGCGTGTGAGCAGCGGCGAGGATGGCGTCCGCCTGTTCGCCGGTGCGGTTCTGTGCGGCGAGTTCGGCGGTGCGCAGTTCGAGCGTGCGGCGCACATCCCAGACGTCGTAGAGCGAGACCTGCGCGGTGCTGACCGCGTGGGCCATGGAGGAGGCCATCACCGAGCCGTCTATCGCCCCGACCCGCGCGCGGCGGCCGTTGCCGACGTCGATCAGCCGGAGCGCGGCGAGCGACTGGAACGCCTCGCGCATGACCGGGCGGCTGACGCCGAGCTGCGCGGCGAAGCTGCCTTCGCTCGGCAGCGCATCGCCGACCTTGAGCTGGTTGGTGCGAATGTGCTCGCGGACCGCCTCGGTGGCGGTTTCGACGAGGGTGCCCTTGGGCAGCTGGGCCAGCCCGCGGTTCATGCCGACGCTCCCGCGCGGCGCAGGGCGCTCGGCGCGACCCCGAAGCGGCGCGCGAAGGCGCGCGTGAAGCTGGCGTTGTTGAGGTACGAGCAGCGATAAGCGACCGTCGCCACCGGCAGGTCGCTTGCGAGCAGCATCCGGCGCGCTTCGCCGAGGCGGTGCTCGCTCAGCACTTCGGCGATGGTGGTGCCGTAGAGATCGCGGAAGCCCCGCACCAGCTTGTCGCGATTGATGCCCGCCACCCGCGCCAGATCGGCGATGGTCAGCTTCTCATGCCAGCGCTGGTCGATCGCGCGGCGGGCGGCGGCGATGCGGGCGACATCGTGTTCGCTCAGCGCGCGCTCGCCGCAGCTCGGCACTAGCGTCTCCTCGGCCAGGGCGGCGTGAACCTGGCATAGCAGTTCGATGCTGCGCGCCAGCTGCAGCGTGGTGCGTGCTTCCCCCGGCGCGTCGCAGTCGATGATCGACAGCGCCAACGCGCGCAGTGCGCTGGGCAGATGCCAGCTGTGCTCACCGATCAGCTTGTGGGCGAACAGGCGCACGCAGGCGGCACGCTCGACCACGAAGACCAGCGGCGCAGCTTCGAGGCTCGAGAGGTCGCAGTGATCGCGGTAAGTGATCAGCGGGGTCGCGGAATCCGAGAGGCCCGCGAACGCAAACAGGACGGGCTGCGCAGGGTGCGCGAACGGGGGCGCGGCGCCCTCGCCAACCAGCGTGGTCATCTCGTGCGACACGATCACGGCCTGCTTCATCGCCCGCTCCCTTCGAGGCCGGCGGTACAAGCTATCTGACAGGTCTGCAAGAGCTATCTGACAGGTTCCGGTGCTCGGCGATAGGCCAGAATGAAGCCGACTGCACCGAGGACGCTGACCACAAAGCCCACCAGGGCGAGAGCGGAGGCAAGGCCGCTTTCGCCGCCGAACCATTCGCTCACCGCCACGACCAGCGAGGGCGCAAGGCCGAACGCGATCAGGCCGCCAAAAGCGATGAATGCGCCGATCGCCAGTCCGCGCAGTTCGTTGGGTAGGAGAACCGCGAGGGCGGTCGCGGTGATCAGCCCGGTGATCGTTCCGCCGAACAGCAGCACGAACAGGCCCAGGCCAAAGCCGACCGTGTCGGGCGAGACCGGAAAGAACGCAGCCGGAAGGGCGATCACGGAGGCGGCGACTGCCCCGAGCAAAATGCCCCCGCGCGCGCCGCGCCGATGACCCCAGTCGGCCGCGAACCCGCCGCCGATCGCCCCCAGCACGCCCGAGCCGAAGGTGACTGCGCCCATCCAGCCGGCGAAATCGGGCGGCGCGAGGCCGAACTGGCGCGACAGCACCGGCGCGGCCCAGATCGTCGCGGCCGAATCCGCCATCAGCACGCTCACCTGGCCAAGGAACAGGGGCGCGAGGAAGGCGCGGTAGTGCCACAGCTCGCGCGCGACTTCGCGTAAAGGAGCGGCGGCACCCACGCGCTGCTCCTGACGCGCAGGTTCGCGTAGCAAGAGAAGCGACAGCGTCAGCGCCGCGCTGCCGACGCCGAGCACCAGATGAACCTCGCGCCAGGCACCCGGCGCCGCGAGTCCGCCGAACACCGCGAGCAGCCACCCGCCGAGCGCGAATGCCAGCGACAGCCCGGCGTATTTGCCGATGGTCAGCAGCAGCAGCGAGCGGCCGCGGGTCTCCGGGCGGCACAGGTCGGCCGCGATCGAGATCGCCACGGTGGTCGAGATGTTCGCGCCGAGCCCCGTCAGCATCCGCGCCGCGAACAACATCGTCACCGAGTGCGCGGCGGCGGTGAGAAAAGTCCCCGCCGTCCACGCCACCGCCATCGCCACCAGCAGCCGCACGCGGTTCTTGCGGTCGACCAGGATGCCGACCGGGATCGACAGCGCGGCCAGCGGCAGAGAGGCGGCGAGGCCCTGCAGCAGGGCGAGCTGCGCATCGGTCAGCGACAGTTCGGCCTTGGCCGCCTCCTGCACTGCGCTGAACACCCACAGCATGCAGTTACCCGCCGCCATCGTCAGCGCGAGCAGCACCAGCACCGGCCACACCCGCGCCGGGCGCACGGGCGCCGCCTCGCTCACTGCGCGAAAATCTTGCCGGGGTTGAGGATGTTCTGCGGGTCCATCGCGCGCTTGATCACGCGCATCTGCTCCACCGCATCGCCAAGTTCCGCGACCAGCCATTCCTGCTTGCCGAGGCCGATGCCGTGCTCGCCGGTGCAGGTGCCGTCCATCGCGAGCGCGCGTTCGACGAGCCGGGCGTTGAGTGCGGACACTTCCGCCAGCTCTGCGGGCGAGTTCGGATCGATGGAAAAGACCACGTGGAAGTTGCCGTCGCCGACGTGGCCGAGGATCGTCGCGGGCACGCTCGCTCCGGCGAGATCGGCCTGCGTCTCGGTGATGCACTCGGCGAGCCGGCTCATCGGCACGCACACGTCGGTCGCCCAGCCGACCGCGCCCTCGCGCAGGTTGACCGCGGCGTAGTAGGCCTCGTGCCGCGCGCGCCACAGCTTGCTGCGGTCCTCGGGCCGGTTCGACCAGGCGAACTCGCCGCCGCCGTTGGCTTCGGCCAGCATCTCCACGGTCTCGACCTGCTCGGCGACGTGGGCTTGGCTGCCGTGAAACTCGAAGAACAGCGTCGGCGCTTCGGGATAGTCGAGCTTCGACCAGCGGTTGACCGCGCGCATCTGCAGCGCGTCGAGGATCTCCACCCGCGCCAGCGGAATACCGGACTGGATCGACTGGACCACGGTATCGACCGCGCCTTTGAGGGTATCGAAGCTGCACACCGCGGCGGAGATCGCCTCCGGGATCGGATGCAGCCGCAGCGTCACCTCGGTGATGATGCCCAGGGTCCCTTCCGAGCCGACGTAGAGCCGGGTGAGATCGTAGCCCGCGGCCGACTTGCGCGCGCGGCGGGCGGTGCGGATGACCTCACCCTGCGGGGTCACCACCTCAAGGCTGAGCACCGCGTCCTTCATCGTGCCGTAGCGGACCGCGTTGGTGCCGCTCGCCCGGGTCGAGGCCATCCCGCCGAGCGTCGCGTTGGCGCCGGGGTCGATCGGGAAAAACAGGCCCTGGTCGCGCAGGTGCAGGTTTAGCTCCTCGCGGCGCACGCCGGGCTGGACCACGCAGTCGAAGTCCTCGGCATTGATCGCGACGATCTTGTCCATCCGCGTCAGGTCGAGCGAGACGCCCCCGCGCACGGCCGCCGCGTTTCCCTCGATCGAGGTGCCCGCGCCGAACGGGACGATCGGCACCTTCGCCTCGCGGCACAGTTTGACGAGCGCGACGACGTCGCCGGTGTCTTCCGCGAACACCACCGCGTCGGGCAACACCGTCTCGAAATGGGTTTCGCTCGATCCGTGCTGCTCGAGGATCGCCGCAGCGGTCTGGAGGTTCGCGCCGAAGCGCTCCTCCAGGCGGGCGAGAAAGCCGGCGGGAAGCGGCGCCCGCGCAGGGTGCTTGGCGGGCGCGGCCACGGTCAGAACTTCAGGCTCGTGCGGATGCCGTAGCGGCGCCCGTCACCCTGGATGCCGAGGTCCGACGGGGGCAGCAGAGCGAGGGCGACCGTGGTCTTCTCGATGTAGCTTTCCCAGTATTTTTCCTTGAACGCGTTGCTCACGAACGCGGCGATCTCGAACGGACCGGTGCGATAGGTCGCCGAGGCGCCCGCCAGCCAGTAGCTGTCGAGGAACGTCGGGGTGGTCTCGTTGAGCGTGGCGGCGAGGCGCTGGCCTTTTCCGGTTACGTTCGCGCTCAGCACGAATTCGCCGCTGCCGAGCGGGATCGTGTAGTCGGTCGCGAGGTTGGCGGTCCAGTCGGGCTGGAAGGTCAGCCGGTCGGACGAAAGCTGGCGGCCGGTGGTCGCGACGTAGGCCGAATCGTCGGTGATGCGTGCGTGCATCAGGGTGAGCCCGCCGCTGATCGACCACGCCGGGGTCGGCTTGAGGTATCCTTCGAGCTCGAGCCCGTAGCTGGCCACGTCGCCGGTGTTGAGATCGACCGTCACCAGACCGCCGCCCTTCGCGGGCGCAATCGAGTTGAGGCCGATGTAGTCCTTATAATCGTTGTAGAACAGCGCGGCCGAGAGGCTCGAGCGGTTGTCCGGCGCGGCGTACTTGGCGCCGACTTCGTAAGTCCACGCGCTGTCGCCGCGATAGGTGCGCGTCGGCGCGGTCGGCGCATTGAAGCCGCCGCCGCGGTACCCGCGCGCGATCGAGGCATAGGTCATGAACTGCGGCGACCAGTTGCGCGTGACAGTGAGCTTGGGCTGGACCTCGTTCGATCTGATCCGCGCTTCGGGAGTCGCTCCGCCGCTGCTGCCGAGCGGTCCGAGCGCGGTAACGATCGAGCCGTTGGCGACGCGGTTCTCGTGGTCGTAGCGGAGGCCGAGCGCGACCTCCCAGTCCGGCGTCGGATTCCAGAATACCGTGCCGAACACCGCGTAAGTGTCTGCCTTGGTCTCGTTAGTGGTCGTGCGCACGACGTCGAACGGCAGTCCCGAGAAGGCTGGAAGCAGCGTGGTGACGTCGATCGCGTCGGCGTCCTCGCGGCTGTAGAACAGTCCGAACAGCGTCGAGAATGCGCTCGACCACTTGCTGTCCAGGCGCAGTTCGGCGGTTTTCGTGCGCAGCGTGTCACCGCCGGTGGCGCGGGCGAAGTTGCCGGGGCCGAAGTCGACGTCGCCGTCGACGTTGTCGTTGTCGCGTGCGTCGTAGGCGCCGATCAGCGTCAGCGTGCTGGTGATCTCGTCGAGCGGAACGGCGAGCTTGGCGTTCACGCCGCGGTACTTGTACTTCGCCTGATTGAGCGTGTTGAAGCTCAGGATGCGTGAATAGTCCTGCGGACCGGCGACGCGCGAGTACGGGATGTTTACCGAGTCGATCCAGTCGTAATACCCGTTCACCGTGAGTTCGACCGCGCCCGGCGTGAAGCGCAGCGTGCCGTTCACCGAGTCCGCGTTGTACGGGTTACCGTCGGCGTTCAGCAGCGTATTGCGAATGAAGCCGTCCTGCTCCTGATGCGAGGCGGCAACCCGCACCGCGAGCAGATCCTTGACGATGGGTGCCGAGACCGAGCCCGCGACGATGAACTGGTCGTCCGGCCCGGCGTAGCTGGCGCTCGCGCGCACCGACAGTTCGTTGCCGGGCTGGCGCGTGATCACGTTGATCGCGCCGCCCAGCGTGTTCTTGCCATAGAGCGTGCCCTGCGGCCCGCGCAGCACCTCGACGCGCTCGACGTCGTACATGTTGAACAGCACGCCGCGGATGCGCGCCAGGAAGACGTCGTCGACGTAGACGCCGACGGCCGGATCGAAGGTCTGCAGCGCGTCGGGCTGGCCGAGACCGCGGATGTAGATGTTGGCCGAGTCGGCGCTGCCGCGGCCCT
>JBQCFR010000366.1:0-2759 GCA_051958885.1 Tsuneonella sp. | reverse complement strand
GACCCGCCGCGCCGGCCCGGTGTCGTTTGCCGCACGGACGGCGGCGCGCCGCGCGAGCACCCGGGCGAGCGGTGCGCGGTGCGCACGGGCGGCGGCGGCGCAATCGACCGTCATCCGCAGCTCGACCCTCTCGATCAGTGTGAATGCGGGAGCCTACCCGGTCAGTGCTAAGGCCAGGTTCGCGTTCACGGTTGAGCGAACCTTGCAGCGGGTGATTAACCGCCCGGTTACTTCTGCGCCGCCGCCGCCGGAGGAGCGGGGGCAGGGGCTCCGCCCGGCTGAGCGATCCACCGCCCCGAGTTGGCGTACTCCGCCTTGATCCCGCTGACCGAAGGCAGCGTTTCGGAGACGAACTGCCGGTCTCCCCCGCGCGCCGCGACGGCCGCGGCGTAAGCCGGGGGCGGGGCGAGCGCCGCAGCCTGCGCGGCCGCCTTCATCCGCGCCGCCTCGTAGGCCTGGGCGAGCACGATCGGATCGGGGGCCGAGCCGGCGTCGGGATCGCGGGCGAGCGGATGCGGCGCGGCGACCGGCTCGTCGCCCCGGTAAGCTACCTGGAACGCGTCCCCGCGCCCCGCCGCGCCGCGCCAGCGGTAGAACGTGTGCAAGCCGATCGTGCCGACGTTCTCGAGGCTCGACGCCCAGTAGGGCAGCACGTATGTCGCGTGGTAATGCGTCGCGAGGCCGATCGGGGTGAACACGTAGCCGTTCAGCGCCGCGGCGGCGACCTGCTGCGCGCGGTCCCACTGCATGCGCGCGGGGCGGCGGTTCAGCGAGCCGTCGCAAGTGAAGGTGAACTGGCACCCGGTGCGCCGCTCGCTGCCCTGGAACACCACCCCGCACACGCTGTTGGGGAAACTCGGGTGCGCGACGCGGTTGAGGATCACCTGCGCCACCGCGCGCTCGCCATCGAGCGGCTCGTTGCCCGCCTCGTAATAGACCGCCAGCGTCAGGCACTGCAGCGCGCGCGCCTGGTCGAGCCCGGTGCCCGCCTCGCGGAACGCGCGGGCGATCGGGCTGTCGTTCGCCTGGCCGGGCGCGCGCTCGTCGCTGTCCCAATGCGCGCCGGTGTCGAGCGGGGGCGGGGCGCCGCCTTCCGCGAGCTGGGGCAGGTCCTCGAGGTAGAAGAACGCCGAGCCGGGGAAGCTCTCCCCGGGCGTTTCGAACGCCATCGGCTTGACTTCGGCGTGCGCGCCGGGCGCGAAATCGAACCCGTGCCAATCCTCCGGCGCAGCCATCGCCGGGACCGCCACCGCCGCCGCCAGCGCGAGCAGCCGGCGCCCGCCGTGCCGGGTGCGCGCCTGCGCGATCAGCGTGCGAAGCGCGGAACGGAGCGGGGCGGGGAAGAAGCGCAAACGGGTCCTTTCGGCGGCGCTCCACACGGCGCGCCCGCGGCGCGTACCCGCGGCCAACCGTTTCCGCGAGCCGCACCGCGGCAGGCGTCCCTTGGCGGCACAGCTTGCAAGCCGCGGTTAACGGCGAGGGTTACCGGGAGGTGAGCGCGCCACCCTTCAGCCCCCGATCACCCCGCCGCCGGATCCTCGGCATAAGTCCATCCATCCGCGTCGGTCGGAAGCGCGCCGGCGGGATCCGGCGGGAGGACCAGCCACCAGCGCGCGACTCCGGCCTCGAACGCGGCGAGCTGCACGGCTTCGACCTCGCGCTCCTCTTGGCCGGGGAAGCTCGACGGCCACGGCCCCTCGGCCGGATGCGCCTCGTACATCGCCTCGATCCGCATTTCGTAGCCGTCGCAGTCCCTGTGCCACGCCCCGACGCCCGGCTCGCCGCAGCGCCCGCCGCAATCGGGGCACCGCTGCGCATCGTCCGGGTCATGCCTCGGCGCGGGTTCGCGGGCGGGCTGGGGCGGGGCGGCGAGCGGGGGCCTGTCACACCTGTCACACTGTCCTGGAGAGAAAGCCGCGCCCGCCTCGCCGCCGTCTGCCTGGGCGAGCGGCAGCGCATCGCCGCACTCGGCGCAGACCGGCGCGGGATCGTCGACCCCGGCGGCGAAGCGCGCGAGCGCGCCCTCGGAGTCGTCGGCGAAGGCGCGGGTGCGCGCGTCCTCGGTCAGCTTGTCGAGCCGGGCGAGGTGCGCCAGCAACAGCCGGGAATCGTAGCGCACGCGGCGGCCGACCTCCTCGCCGCGGAACCACACGACCTCCTCCACTCCATCGAGCGCGCGGCCGGCGAGCACGTCCTCGCTGAGCGCGCGCGCCGAAAGCAGCGCCGCATCCCACGCCCGCCGAAACGCCGCATTCGCGCGCCGCTCGCGGTAGACGGTGCGGTAACTGACGCCGATCCGCGCCGACGCGGTCCGCACCGCGCCGCAATCGGCGAGCGCGTGAAGGAACTCGACCTGCCGCGCGCGGGTGAACAGGCCATGCGGCGCGTCGGCCGGCTCGCCGGGCAGCGCGTCCATGAGGGTGGGGAGATGGGTGGGGGCGTTCATCGATCCGGACTCCGCGTTGGGGACTGCGAATCGAGCCATGTATGGCATGCGGGGGGCTGTAGGACAGGGGGGTTGCGGGGGCCTTGGCCTCCCTCATCCACGTACCGTCACCCCGGGAAGCGCAGCTCTCCGAAGGAGACTTGATCGGGGGTCCGGCTCCCTTCCCGGCTAGCGTCCGAAGCAGGCCCAACCCCGGCTCGCGGGCCGGGGTGACGAAGGATGGGGCTTCAACTCACCACTTCCCACCGGCGTCCTCGATCGCCTTCAGCAAGGCGCGCTTGGAAGGCGTGCGGTTGTTGCCGGCGTTGCGGGG